>CAZSKH010000063.1:0-11237 GCA_964607395.1 uncultured Algimonas sp. | reverse complement strand
AGTTAAAGCTTCTCGGTAATAACGACGCTTTACTTGTCGGTAGGTTTCTTCGTGAATGTGTACTACGGGAGCGTCCGCAACATAAGCGATTTTCTCACCTGCGGCGACAAGCTGTTTGCCCAGCACCATATCTTCCAAACCTGTGACATCTTCGTCAAATTGAAAAGTTTGCCAAGAAGTTTTTTTGATCGCAGAATTCGCATTGTTGACAAAAAATCCGTCTTGAGGACTCTTGTCGAAATTTGGAAAATACTTAGCAAATAGTTGCTTTTCAGAGAATTTGCTGACGTCATTCCCGACCTGACGACCATAAGAATATGTAGCGACATTATCTATCAGCGGCTGAATAAGGTTTTGTAACCAGCGCTCATGGGTCGGAATACAATGCGCCGAAATAAAAATGAGATAATCGCCGCCAGCCGCTTCGCAACCCCAATTTAGAGACCGACCAAAACTAAATTGATGTTTAGGAATGTGAACAATTTGACAATCATATTCTTCCGCAATGTCCAAGGTTCGGTCTGTTGAGCCCGAATCCACGAGAACAATGTCAAAAGTGAGATCGTCCAAAACCTGCGTTCGGCAAGCCTGCAAAGCTTGCTCAAAATATTTCTCCTCATTGAGGGCTCGGAATACAATAGTTACATCAGCTTTTTTCATGGAAATGTCTATTATACTACTTCTCGATATTGCGCCTATTCACGAGCTTATCCTGCGCCATTCCGCAAGAGTCAAACTGCGCTGACATATTTGCCTCAGGTGACTATTCATTATTTGGTATATCAGGCGCATTGTGGCAAGAACATATTGGATTGGAATAAGGCCAAATCATGCAAACCCAAGATATGCCGAGCGCAGAGCTGGAGGCTATTATAGATAGTCTACCTACACGCTCAAAAATATTCCTTCCAACAGACAAAGTAGATCCGGACGTGCAAATTGCAGGGCTAAAGCGAGTCCAGCATCTCTATAGCCCAGAATCACGGTCCCTGTACGCCGAGCGACTTCAAAACCTGAAAACCGGCATGGCGGGACGGAAACGGTGCTTTATTATCGGAAATGGACCAAGCCTGAACAAGACGGACCTCTCCTTATTAAAGAACGAAATCACATTTTCTGTAAATGGTTTCTTCCTCAAAGCAGATAGCCTTGACTGGACGCCCACATTCTATGTCGTAGAGGATCACCTTGTTGCTGAAGATCGCGCCCAATTTATTCAAGCCTTCAAAGGCCCTATAAAGTTCTTCCCTATCTACCTTGGATACTGCCTGCCAGAATCCGACGATACAATTTTTTACAATCATCGTCCTCGCGTAAGCTATCCCGACGGGTTCGATTTTTCACTTAAAGCTGATGAAATCACATATACTGGCTGCACAGTCACCTTCTCGGCTCTGCAACTCGCCGCTTATCTAGGCTTTACTGAAATATATTTGATAGGGGTTGATGCCGATTATGAAATCCCGAGCGATGTCAAAAATGACGCAGCTTACGATACCTCTGTTCTGGATATGGAGACAGATGATACAAACCATTTTCATCCCGACTATTTCGGGAAGGGTTACCGCTGGCATGACCCGCAAGTCGGAAAAATGGTTGAGGCCTATACCGAAGCTCGAAAGATCTGCGATGAAAACAATATTACAGTTCGAAACGCGGGGGTTGGGGGAAAATTAGAGGTCTTCGAAAGGACGGACTACCTGTCCTTGTTCAAGCCTCATGAAACGAAAGCAGAAACGCTTTCCGAGGAAGCTTTCCCAAAGCTTCTGTTAATTGATTTCACGCGCATTGGGCATCACACCGCAACGGGCGAGCTTAAGCAGAGCTATCTTTCCGATTGGCCTGAAGATCATTTGCTTCACCTATATGGAGAAGTCGGCCATGATTTTGGTATTGCGTACAACGGAAATGACACTGGCAATTGTCTAAAGCCGAGTCAGGTGCTGGCGAAAATCGAGCCATTTAGACCTGACGTCATCCTTTATCGTCCCGTTGAAAATCGTCCCGACCTTCACGAGCTCGCCATGCGCCTGATCGCGGACCTGAAACGGCCATTTCTTATTTGGCTCATGGACGACTGGCCACGAAGCTTGAAACTCTCCAACCCAAACGCTGCAAGAATCATGGACGAAGATATTGCCAAGTTGTGCAGACATGCCAACGGATGTCTGGCCATTTCAGAGCCTATGGCCGGCGCGTTTGGAGCGAGATACGGACAAAAATTCGAGATCTTTCATAATTCAGTCGATCACAATATCTGGAAATCAATCACCCCAAATCCATCATCGAAACCAGAATGTGTTGTGCGTTATTCTGGTAATCTTGGGCCAAATTTAACGCAGAAGTGCCTTCTGGAGCTTGCGCAAGCCGTCGAAAATCTCGCTCAAGACCACGACATCCGACTTGAGATCCACACGCAACCTCATTGGCAAAAAAACGCGGCTCACCACTTCGAGTCGTTTTCTCATACGAGTGTCAGTGTCACGAGCCTGGACACAAGTGATTATTATCAGTGGCTGTATGACGCGGACATTTTGTTTATCGGAAACAATTTTAGCGAGGAGACGCGGCACTATCTTCAATATTCTTTTGCCAATAAAATTGTCGAATATCTGGCGAGTGCCCGGCCGATTATCGCATATGGTCCAGAAGGACTGTTCTCAATGGACTTTCTGGAAGTGCCTGAAGGCGTGCTGCGCATTAGAGAGCCGTCCGTAACGGAACTGCAAAATGCTTTAAGCAAATTAGCTAAATCACCAAAGGACAGGAACGCATTGGGTCAGGCCAATAGAGACTTCGCCTTTTCAAAATTTGATCTCCGTGCGGATCGGGAAAATTTCCACTCTCTGATAAAACGGACCTCCCATGAGACTTTCAGAGGATTTTCGCACCCTAAAAAGTCTAAAGACCGTCTCATTCATTTCCAATCACCACGATTAAAGGCAAACCTAATTCGCAGCGGTCGCTTAGTGAAGCGGATCTTAATGCGAGGCATCCGTCTATTAAAGCGGATTTTGAGGGTTAAAAAATAGATGTCCGGAATAAGAAATGCCTAACACATGGAGAAACATGGGACCCTGCCTTCAAACGCGAAATATTTTTTATTCAACCAAGCGGCGAACCTAAACGGTTAAATGACCCACCTACGAAAAAAAGTAACGTCTGAGTTTTCCTTTGCAATCAGCTTACCGATTCATAATTGGACGCCGCAACTCAAGGCCGTCTTAGGTTCCCTCAAGACGCAAAACGTTGACGTGCAAATCGCTGTTATGATGACTGGTGACGATCCACGCGTTCACTCTGATCTCGATAATTCTGGATTGACATTTCACTATATGCGCAAAGGACCAGACATGGGTCAGGCAGCTGCCATCGCCGAGGGTTGGAACAATACCGACAGCCCAATTATAGGATGGTTGAATACGGATGATGCTCTTACAGAGAAGGCCCTAGCTGAAACTGCCGCGCTGTTCGAAGCGGATTCCAATTTGGATGTGGTTTACGGGCATAGCACCATAAGTGATGAAGCGAATGCCATTTGGGGCCTCCACCCTTCCGTACAGCCCATTGGTTCCCTGCTACAGCGAACAAACATTATATCTCAACCTTCATGTTTCTACCGCCGGCGCGCCGTGGATGCCATTGGCGGCATCAACGAAAAGTTACAATATACGATGGATTGGGATTTATGGTTACGACTATTTGAGAACGAGGCGCGTTTCGAATTTACGGAACAAATATTGTCCAACGTAACATGGGCTCAAGACACGAAGACCGCGGTTTTATCCAAACAAAGACTATTCGAATTCACAAAAGTTTTGCGCAGATCCCAATCCCTTTTCAAAACGGGCGTTGGGATTTCAGCTCTTATCCGAAATAATATGTCTACTTACAAATCGCATAAGTCCGTCGAATCAAACTGCCTAACCGTCATCGCATCGAAACAATCCGAGACGATTCCCGTCATAAATATGCACGCAAATCCAAAGCAAGAGCTTCACATCACGCATGATGCAAAGCCGTTTAAGATAAGGAGTCTAGGCCGCCCATGTGAGCTAGTTTCAAATACTGAAAAATCGATCTTGACCTTTCGCACGCCTCTTGCGCCAGGCGAAAGCGCTGTACTCAAATTGGAGGGGCAGCAAACAAAGTTGAAAAGTTTTTCTTGGTGTTAGCTTTCACGCAGTTCATCGAGATGCGCTTTAAACCACTCATAGGCATCGGCCAATCCCGCTTCTAGAGAAATAGACGGCTCCCAGCCTTGAGACTTGAGTTGACTATCGTCCATGATTTTTCGAGGAGTCCCGTCGGGTTTGCTTATGTCATGGACTAACCCTCCCTCAAATCCGACAACCTTCATAATCAGCTTGGCCAAATCTTTAATAGAAATATCTGACCCCGCGCCAATGTTAAAATGTTCCGACTGAGATATATTCTTCATCATATATATAAGACCATCCGCAAGATCATCCACGTGCATGAACTCCCGCAGGGCGTTGCCTGTACCCCAAATCTCCATCGTCTCTACGCCCGCGGCTTTTGCATCATGTGCCTTGCGGATTAGAGCGGGAATTACATGGGAGTTTTCCAAATGATAATTGTCACCCGGACCATATAAATTTGTTGGCATAGCCGAAATGAAATCATCGCCATATTGTTCGCGATAAGCCCGGCACATCATAAGTCCGGAAATCTTCGCAATTGCATACCATTGATTTGTTGTCTCTAATGGACCTGTCAAAAGCGAGCTTTCCTCAATGGGTTGCGGCGCCATTTTTGGATAAATGCAGGATGACCCAAGGAATAATAGCTTTTCCACTTTGGCTAGGTGTGCTGCGTGAATAATGTTCATCGCAATAGCGGTGTTCTCATATAGAAACTGTGCGGGGTAAGTCGCGTTCGCAACAATGCCGCCAACTTTAGCTGCCGCCAGAAAAATAGCGTCAGGTTTTTTTTCATCTATCCAAGCTTCCACATCAGCCTGTTGTAGCAAATCAAGTTCGCGCCGATCCGCTGTTAGAATGTCTGCAACGCCTTCGTCCGCCAGCCGACGGACAAGCGCAGAACCAACCATCCCTTTATGGCCCGCGACCCAGACGCGCTTGCCTTCAAGAGAGTATTTACTCATGTCGGGATTTCCTGTCGATTTCACCTTTGACGAGCTCAAGGTCTGCCGCCAGCATTTCTGCAACAAGCGTTTCGAAGGGGGTTGAATGCACCCACCCTAATTTCTCTTTCGCTTTCTTGGGATCGGACAGGAGCAGTTCAACTTCCGTTGGACGGAAATAGCGCTCATCAATTTTGACTAAAACTTCGCCTGTCTCGGCGCTCATGCCGACCTCGTCTGTTCCCTCTCCAGACCACTTGATCGTCGTTCCAATTTTGGAGAACGCAAGCTCCACAAATTCCCGGACAGAATGCATCTCCCCTGTGCCCAGAACATAGTCGTCAGCTTCGTCTTGCTGCAACATTCGCCACATACCTTCAACATAGTCTCGAGCATGACCCCAGTCGCGCTGCGCATCAAGATTGCCCAGATAAATAACATCCTGAAGACCGTGATGGATTGCAGCAACGGCTCTCGTTATCTTTCGCGTGACAAATGTCTCGCCGCGCAATGGACTTTCATGATTAAACAAAATTCCGTTAGACGCATGAATGCCGTAAGCTTCGCGGTAGTTAACTGTCACCCAATACGCATATATTTTTGCGGCCGCATAAGGGCTTCGTGGATAGAACGGCGTTGTCTCGGTCTGGGGCGTCTCGACCACTTTGCCGTAAAGCTCAGATGTGGAAGCTTGATAGAAACGTGTCTTCTTTTCGAGCTTCAAAATTCTAATGGCTTCCAAAATCCTAAGAGCGCCAATCGCATCTGAATTCGCCGTATATTCCGGCGTCTCAAAGCTGACCTGAACATGGGACTGCGCTCCGAGATTATAGATCTCATCGGGCTGAGTTTCTTGAATAACACGGATTATATTCGTCGAGTCTGTCAGATCGCCATAATGCAGAAAAAACCTAGCGTCCGGGTCATGTGGATCAACATATAAATCGTCAATCCTAGACGTATTGAATGAGGACGAGCGCCGCTTAATACCATGTACGACATAACCCTTATCAAGAAGGAGGCGCGCCAGGTAGGCCCCATCCTGACCCGTCACTCCGGTAATCAACGCTGTTTTTGTCATTTTTGCACCCATGGTATCGAAGAGGCTTCAGAGCGGCATTTCCTCTTAGCTAGATTTAGAAACTGCATTCTCAAATCTTCAGTCTAGCTAAGTAAGAGTCTGATGAAGCTGGTAATTTTTCGTCACATGAAGAAAAACTGGATAGATTGCAAGTGGTGAATCTGCTATATTGTCGTAGGCCTTCATGTCAGTCGAGAACGTTCATAAGACGTTCGATTTTAGCGAAATTCCAAGCGCTCTTTTGAGGCAAAGAACAAAGAGGCGACTTCTTCGTCTTCAGTAGATGCGTCAGGCGCAAGCGCCAGAATTTTGGCAATCGTGTCCTTTCGCTGTCCCAAAGCGGTCTCGAAGTCGTTTTCAATTTTATCCCACGTACCTCTGAGCTTCAAATGCTGCATGAGCGTCTGATAAATATCGACTCGGCCCATCAAAAAATAGCTTTCATATAAAATCTTACTGGCGATTTTCTGATGTATATCGCTGTAGGCCAGCTGCCCGAGCATAGTTTCAATGGGCTTTACAATAAAATCGAGCTCCTCGCGGATCTCCGGCGAGGTGAGGTAGATTTTCTTCGTTGTGAGAAGCTGACTCTCTATCTTCGCGATTTGGTCGGGCGGCGCACCCCGATTTGTGACGACAACAATATCAATATCAGACCCGTTAATCTCGACACCTAATTGAGAGTGTTTTCGCTTCGTTTCATGCGCCAGATAATAGGCAATGTCGCCAGACAAGAAGACAACGCAATGATCGTACAAGACTTGCTGAAGCTCATCATCCAACTGTAGGAGAGCCTCACGCGCCCAGCTCAGTTTAGATAAACTAATGGTTCTGAAACGATTGGCGAGCTTTGTGCCAGCTTCGACGATTTCAACCATTTGATCTGTCAGATGCACCAGGCTGAAAGTCAAAAAATCTCGCAAGATGGACGGGGACAAGCGAAGTTCATTCCCGCGCGTAATGTCGTAGCGAAGGTAATAACGCGCACAGTTTGCCACCCGTATTGACGGAGAGCTGTAACATTGTCTCCATAATGCAATATCACTGAACTCCGGGAGCTTTTCGGAGAGTTGCGACCCGGTTTGAGGTCCATATTGTTCCAAAATCTTCTGAATTTGAGTTTCAATTTTGACTTCGGTTTGCATTAGGTAGCCTGTTCCATGATGTCATTGACGCGCGCAACAAGCGCATCGACAGTGTCATTCATAATTACCACATCCGTGCATTCGACCATGACCCGGATAAGAGGCTCTGTACCTGAGGCGCGGATCAAAACACGGCCCTGGCCTGCTAACTCGGCCGTTTTCTGTTCTATCGCAGCCAGAAGGTCGGGATGGTTCATCGGGCTTTGGCCTGAATATCGCACATTTTTCAAAACCTGCGGCACGGGGTTAAACACATTCAGGACTTCACTCGCCGGCCGCCCTTGCCGCTTAATCTCCGCGAGGATCTGGATCGCGGCCATTGTGCCGTCTCCGGTGGGGCTATATTCCCCCAACAAAAGATGTCCCGACTGTTCCCCACCGACATTATATCCGTCTTCTCTCATACGGGCGGCGACGTGCCGATCACCAACGGCCGTGCGAACAAGGTGCAGGCCATTTGTTTCCAAGTAACGTTCTAATCCCAAATTCGACATGATCGTCGCAACGATACCCTTACCCTGTAGACGATTTTGACCGCTCCAACTCGTTGCAATCAAGCCCAGCAGCTGATCGCCGTCGATGATTTTTCCGGTCTCGTCGCACATAATCAAGCGGTCTGCATCACCGTCTAAAGCAATACCAACATCGGCGCCTTCTTCTACGACAGTCTTGGATAACAGCTTCGTTTCCGTCGAGCCGCAGCCCGCATTGATGTTATCGCCCGTTGGGGAGACCCCTATAGAAATGACGTCATCTGCGCCCAGCGCCCCCAATGTGGCCGCTGCCGTCGCGAATGCGGCGCCATTAGCGGCGTCTATAACAATCTTCATTCCGGTCAAAGTCTGACCCGCTGGCAGGGTTGCCTTGCACAGCTCCATATAGCGCGAAGATAGACCTTCAGGGTGGCTAATGCGGCCCAACTTAGCAGACGGAACGCCGCCCTCCTCGCCATTCATCAACAGGGCTTCAATATCAGCCTCCGCTTGGTCAGATAGCTTGCATCCATCAGGTCCAAAAAACTTCACGCCGTTATCCGGATATTTATTATGGGACGCTGTAATCATGATACCGACATCTGCACTCAAAGCTTTTGTCATCAGGGACACAGCCGATGTCGGCAGAACGCCGGCGAGCCTAACGTCCATACCAGCCGACGTTAGCCCCGCGATAAGGGCTGATTCGATCATGTCTCCAGACAAACGTGTGTCCTTGCCAATGAGTGCCGATGAACGGCCTTCCGATTTAGACGCGAAATATTGCCCGGCAATTTGGCCCAAGCGCAACATGCTCTCCGGGGTCATTTTTCCTGTATTGGCGAGTCCGCGCACACCGTCTGTTCCAAAGAATTTTGCCATGTTCGACACCTTCTATGCTCCGTCCTATTATAATGTCCTTTAGCACAAGGCCTCAGGGCAATAGGGGTTTTGGATTGGATATACCTCGCTGAAAGAGCTATCGCGCCTTGATGGATATTTTACTAACAGGCGCAGCTGGGTTTATCGGCTTCCATGCCGCCAAACGGCTCTTGGCTGATGGTCACCACGTTATCGGCGTAGATACTCTCAATGATTACTATGCACCTGCCCTCAAGCGCGCTCGTTTAGCGCAGCTCAAACCCCACCCAAACTTTACCTTTCATGCCCTCGATTTATCCGAGACAGGCGCATTAGAGGCCGCGCTGGGAGAGACCAAGGTCACGCATATTCTGCATCTCGCCGCGCAAGCGGGCGTTCGCTACAGCTTAGAAAATCCACACAGCTATATCCAATCCAATGTCATGGGGCATTTGAATGTCTTGGAATATGCGCGCCATAGCCAGACTGTCGAACATCTTGCCTATGCCAGCAGCTCTTCGGTTTACGGCGAGCGGGAAGCCACAACCGGGTTTAAGGAAACCGACCGTGTGCGCGAACCCGCCTCGCTCTATGCAGCAACCAAATTAAGCGGCGAAATGCTATCGGAAAGTTATGCCCGGCTTTACAATATCCCGCAGACGGGCTTGCGGTTTTTCACGGTTTACGGACCTTGGGGACGACCAGATATGGCCTATTGGATTTTCACCGAGAAAATGTTGGCAGGCGAGCCCATAACCCTCTTTGCGCCAGACCTTATGAAACGAGATTTCACATATGTGGACGACATTGTCAGTATTGTGCCGACCTTGCTTAGCAAACCTCCAAAACGCCACATGATTTATAATCTAGGCAATTCCGCGCCCAACACACTACATGAGTTGGTCAATGCGGTAGAGACCGCGTGTGGGCAAACAGCAGAGAAAATCATTCTACCGCAGCAGCCCGGCGATGTGCGAAGTACATTTGCAGATACAAGCGCTGCGAGGCGTGATTTTGGATTTGCTCCGACAACCAATCTTCAAGCCGGAATATTAGCTTTTGTAGATTGGTATCGCGATTGGCAAAATCGTTAGCGGAATTCTCAGCCTATTCTTCAGGGTCCGCGATAATCCGGCTGGTCTTGTCTTTCTTGACTCGGTCGCTTTCAGGCCACTCGCCTGAAATCATATAAATAAGCTCTCCGGCAATATCGGCGACATTGTCGCCCATGCGCTCAATGTTTTTGGCCATAAACATGACATGCATGCAGCCCGAAATATTGCGCGGGTCTTCCATCATATAGGTCAGCATTTCCCGAAACAGCGAATTATGGAGCCTGTCCACGGTCTCGTCCTGCGCCCTTACCTCTTCCGCCAGCTCATCATCCAAGCGCTCATAGGCCGTCATGATAGAGTTGGTCATGACTTGGACGGTTTCACTCATGCGCACCAAGGTTTCAATAGAGCCGGTTTCAGCTTCGGCCTTTGTTATCGTATTTGTGCGCTGTGCGATATTTCGCGCCAGATCGCCCATACGTTCAAAATGGCCGGCGCTCTTAAGAGTTGCAACAACCTTTCGAAGGTCTGTCGCAAATGGCTGCCGCAGCGCCAAAATTTTTATCGCCAACTCATTTAGCTCCGACTCGAGCCTATTAAGTTCCTTGTCGCCAGCTATGACTTGTTTCGCGAGAGCCCGGTCTTCTTTGCGTAGAGCCCGCGTCGCAGCTTGCAATTGCGAAGATACAATGCGGCCCATTTCAAGAAACATCTCCCGCAAGCGGGTCATGTCCTTATCAAAGGACGAGACAATGTGTTCATCACTCATACTCTATCCAATCCGCCCAGAGATATAGTTTTGCGTGCGCTCTTTTTCGGGGTTGGTGAAGATGGATTGCGTATCGCCGCTTTCAACCAATTCTCCCAAATGGAAGAACGCCGTTTGTTGCGAAACCCGCGCAGCTTGCTGCATGGAATGGGTCACAATGACGATCGTATATTTCTCTTTCATAGAATCCATGAGTTCCTCGATAATTGCTGTCGCAATCGGGTCGAGCGCTGAACAAGGCTCATCCATCAGGATAATTTGCGGGTCCACGGCAATGGCGCGAGCAATGCAAAGACGTTGCTGCTGGCCGCCAGATAGGCTCGTGCCCGGCTCATCCAACCGATCAGAGACTTCATCATAAAGGCCTGCGCGTTTCAGCGAGGTAATGACAATATCCTCCAGATGGTCCTTGGACTCGGATAAGCTATGAATGCGGGGGCCATAAGCGACATTGTCGAAAATGGATTTCGGGAACGGGTTTGCTTTTTGAAACACCATTCCAATGCGAGATCGAAGCGCGACAACATCGACCTTGGGATCATAAATATCCTGACCCGCAAATCGGATATCCCCTTTAACGCGGCAAATTTGAATCGTATCATTCATGCGGTTAAAGCACCGAAGGAACGTCGACTTCCCGCAACCCGATGGACCAATCAGAGCGGTGATCTGGTTTTCGGGAATATCGAGGCTGACATTATCAATGGCCTGTTTTTTGCCATAAAAAACATCGACATTGCGCGCCG
>CAZSKH010000062.1:6038-11321 GCA_964607395.1 uncultured Algimonas sp. | reverse complement strand
CGCCCGGCCCCGACGGCAGCCATACGTGTCGCGCCCTCGCCTTTGCCTTGCTCCTCAAAACTATACGCGGCGGCATAAAGAAGACTGCGGGCTTTTTCATAGCTGACATAAGCGTCGACGATGGTGTGTTTTAGCGCTTGGTAGGACCCGATGAGTTTTCCAAATTGTTTGCGCGTTTTTAAATAATCGACTGTGTAATCGATACAGCTCTGCGCACCGCCGACTTGCTCCGCACTTGATAACAGGTTCGACGCGAGGTCGATGCGTTGGAGCGTTACCGCTGTTTTGGAGCTGTCCATAATGGCGGTCTCGGGCAAAGTAACCCCGTCCAGCATTAGAGTGAAAGCCCGCTTCGTTTCATCAATGAGGATTTCGCGGCGCATGGCTGTTTTTGGGATTAGCGATGTTTCAAAGACGAAGAGACGAACCACGCCATTGACCTTCGCGCTGAGAACCAAAACCTCTGAGGCATCTAAATTCTCGACCAGTATTTTCGCCCCAGAGAGAGCATAGCCCTCCGCACCCAATACCGCTGCCGCATCTATGTCGGATAAATCGAAAGACCCATTCGGTTCTGAAAGCGCCAGAGTCGCCCCGCCCTGTTCAACAATTTTAGGCAAATAATGCATCTTCTGCGCCTCGGTCCCGCCCGTCAGAATAGCCTGGGCTGCAACCGTTATAGGAATGAACGGCACCATCATCAGGCGGCGACCAATCTGTTCGGCGACAGGCACAGCTTCCGCGAGAGACAGGCCAACCCCGCCATATTCTTCGGGGATCGCAATGCCGAACCATCCCATTTGCATTAGCTCTTGATGGGCCGTTTCGTCTAACCCTGTGCCTTCGGACATCAGATTTCGTATAGCCGCAATACTCGTTTGGTCGCGGCAGAAGTTCTCTGCCACATCCATCAACTCAACTTGTTCCTCGGTAATGCCGAGACGGCCCAAGGCCTGCGGATCAAAGGTCATCTAATAGCTCTTGGGAAGACCGAGCACATGCTCGCCGATTATATTGCGCTGAATTTGCGAGGTGCCGCCGCCAATCGTGGCCGAGAATGCGTTGAGGTAAGAGCGGTGCCACCAGCCACCGTCAACCGCATTGGGCTCATCGACGTAATAAGCACTGCGAGTCCCCTGTAGGGTCAGCGCATATTGATTTATCTCGCGGGCAAATTCCGTCTTGGCTAGCTTATCCATGAGCGGCAAGCCCGCTGGATTATCCCGCACCAGCGCGCCAATTTTCGCGCGCTGACCATTTAAATTCAGAGACTGCGCATCGATAATATAATCAATGAGATCATCCCGCACGACAGGATCGTCTAATTGCCCCGTATCTCGCGCAAGGTTTAAGATCTCGAGCGGGTCAGGTTCCGTAATCGAATAGCCGCCCGCTTGCCCGCCGCGCGCGCCGCGTTCATATTCTAGCGTTTGCATGGCAATTTTCCACCCCATGCCTTCTGCGCCCATTAACCCGTCTGCCGGAATGCGGGCGTCCTCAAAAAACGTCTGGGTAAAGCCATGCTCTCCTGTGAGTTTACGAATTTTCTGCGTGCGCACACCGGGCACATCCATAGGCGTCAGAATAAATGATAGCCCCGCATATTTATTCGGCGCATCGGGATTGGTCCGCGCGAGCAAAATCATATATTTGCCGAAATGCCCATGCGTCGTCCAAGTTTTAGACCCATTGAGGACATACTCATCCCCGTCACGGACTGCGCGCAGTTGCGCATTGCCCAAGTCTGAACCGTTCTCAGGTTCAGAAAATCCCTGACACCAAATATCATCAGCCGATAAAATGCCTTTGATATATTTCTGCTTATGCGCTTCGGAGCCAATATCCAAAATCAGCGGTCCGGCCCAAGACAAGCCAATTGTGTTCATCATGATCGGCACATTATGCGCGCGCATGACTTTCGTTGCCGCCGATTGATGGGCGTCCGACAACCCGCCGCCGCCATATTCGGACGGCCAAGCCGCGCCGAGAAATCCAGCCTCATAGACCTTGCGTTGCCAGTCTCTCAGGAATTCAAATTGCTGATCTGTGCCGACCTCCATAAATGTGAGGGGCAGCATGAAACCGACATCGCGCGGCGTATGTTCCGCAAACCATTTTTCTGCGTCTTTGGCAAAGTCTTCGACAGATATCATTTACTTATCCACTTTCTTGAGGGCCGACTCGACCCGGTCTACCACGGCTTCCAGCCTGTCGGCGAGCGATCCGCTGGACGTGTTCGTCCCAATAATCATGCCCACCAATCGGTCCACCAACCGCGTGATATCGGCTTTGCGCGCCCCTTCCCGCGAAGACCGCAGCAGACTGGATTTCGCACCGTAATCCAGCGCGCCGAAAAAGATATCCCGCAAGACTGCGACATCTGCGTCGCCCGGAATGTCGCCGCTGGCCCGGCCCTCTCTGACCAGCCCGTCAAACACTGCGACATAAGTTTTATTCAACCCGTAAAGCTCGTCCTTAGAATAATCGCTTAAGCTGGACGTGAGCAGCGGCAACATCTCGATTATGCCGCGTTCTTCCATGATCGACGTAATATGGTGACGTGCGAGGAAATCGAGCCGCGTGCGTGTCGTGCGGCGGCTATCGACGCCCGCTTTGGCCGTCGTCGTCAGTCGCGCATAATAATCCGCAATGACGCCGCGAGCCAGCGCCTCCTTATTTTCAAAATAAGTATAGAGGGTCCCATCCGCGACCCCGGCTTCGCGCGCGATCATCGCCATAGTCGCTTTGGCAAAGCCATGCGCTGTAAACACGTTTCGCGCAGCAAAAATAATCGCATCTTCACGTTTGCGAACACGGGATTGCCGGGTGGTGGTGGAAGATGACATAGCATCAGAGCCGGCGGCCAGTTGTGTGGTCTCTACCGGCTCCGAGGCCATGTCGTTCGCTCTCCCCGCGAGTGCATCGGCTTTGATGTGTTGCCTTGACTTGCAACAGTTGAAGCCTATTCAATTTAACTGAATTACTATTCAGTCACGCGCTTATGTCAAGATATTGAATCAAGCCGATGTCGCATTTCCGGGTCTCGCCTCATGCCGAAAACCGTCAATATTGCAGGGGCCTCAGGTTATTGGGGCGAGAGCGCCATGGCGACGCCGCAGCTCTTAAACGCGCATAAATCCGGACAAGTGAACCTCGATTATATCGTCTATGATTATCTGGCCGAGATCACGATGAGTATCCTCGCGCGCGCCAAAGCCAAAGCGCCGGACACGGCTGGATATGCGCGGGATTTTGTGGAGGCCGTTATTCGCCCCCATGCGCGGGATATCGCAGAGACGGGCGTTCGGCTGATTGCGAATGCGGGCGGCGTGAATCCTGAGGCCTGCGCGCGCGCCGCGCGGGCGGTTATCGCCGAGGCGGGATTGGATCTGAAGGTCGGGGTTATTACGGGCGATGATCTCATGGGCGACTTGGCCAACATCGCGGCTACAAATCCAGTCGATATGTTTTCAAACAGCCCCATGCCGTCGGTTGAGACCGTCGCTTCCGTGAACGCCTATCTCGGCGCATTTCCGATTGCGAAAGCGCTCGCGGCGGGGGCGGATATTATTATCACAGGCCGCGTTGTCGACAGCGCCGTGACACTGGGGGCTTGTATTTATGAATTTGGCTGGGGGGCGCAGGATTGGGACCTGCTGGCGTCCGGCTCGCTCTGCGGACATATCCTCGAATGCGGCCCGCAAGTAACCGGCGGAAACTTTACAGATTGGGAACTGGCAGGCGATGTGTCCAAAATCGGTTACCCCATTGCCGAAATCCGCGCAGATGGCAGCTTCGTGACAACCAAACCGCTCGGGACAACGGGCCTCGTCAGCGTGGGGACCGTGAGCGAGCAGATGCTTTACGAAATTGGCGATCCGCAAGCCTATCTTTTACCGGATGTGACCTGTGATTTTTCTGATGTAACGATAACGCAAGCTGGACCTGACAGGGTGGAAGTCTCGCCCGCCAAAGGCCGCACCGCACCCATAAATTACAAGACCTGCCTAACCTATGCGGATGGATTTCGGGCGGGATTATATCTAACCTTTGTCGGCAACCGCGCGGCAGAGAAAGCAACCGCCTTTGCGGAGGCCGCAGTGACCCGCGCCGAGACCACCTTGCGGCGCTCTAACCTCGGGCCATTTACCGAAGTTAGCCAGGAGATTATCGGAGACGGGTCGCAGATGGGGGCTGCCTTTGCGTCTTCGGAGATCATTTGCAAACTCGCGGTGAAACATGCGGAGGCCAAAGGGGTTGGCATATTCCTGCGGGAATTAAATGGAACTTATCTCGCGACCCCGCCCGGCTTGTCGGCGTTTACAGGCGCGGGCCGTCCGAAACCCTCGCCTGTGGTTCGGCTATTTTCTTATCTGACGCCAAAATCAGATGTTGCAGTTTCCATCGATGTGGACCGCGAACGCCTGACCCACATTGACCCCGTTTTCAAAACCGCGCCTCCGGCGCTTGCGCCGAAACCGCCCAAGGCCGTTTCAGGAGACGTCGAGATCACACTTGAAGACCTGGCATGGGCAAGGTCCGGCGATAAGGGGAATAAAGCCAATATCGGTGTCATTGCCCGCAAACCTGAATATATGGCCGCCCTTTGGTCAGCCCTGACGCCTGAACGCATTGGAGGCATCTTCGGTCATTTCATGGAAGATGCGGCAGAGGTCGAGCGCTTTTATCTGCCCGGTTCAAACGCGATTAATTTCCTCATGGATCGCAGTTTGGGCGGCGGCGGTGCGGCGAGCCTACGCAATGATGCCCAAGCCAAAGGCTTTGCACAAATCCTCTTGGCGCAGACCATTTCCGTGCCTGCCGACATTGCAAAGGACATAAAATCATGACCTCCGAAGTCACCACGCCGGAAGCTCTGGATTTTAAAGCGGAGTGCGACCAGATTCATGCGCTTCTCAAAGACTGCGACGAGGTCGTTTTCGATGAAATTACCTTATTTAAGAATTGGACCATTGGGGATGTTATACGTCACCTTCATCTCTGGAATATCGCAGCCGATATGTCGCTAAATGACCCCGATGAGTTTTTGAAATTTGTGAGCCAAGCCATGAGTCAAATGGGGGCAGGATTGGGGCATATCGGGTTTCAGACGGCATATTTCGAAGGGCAATGCAGCGCCGAGGTTTTCCAAGCCTGGGCCGATTATTATCCCAGAATGGCGGCCCGGTTTCATGCGGCAGATCCAGACAAGCGCGTAAAATGGGCGGGGCCGGATATGTCCGTGCGCTCGTCTATCATTGCGCGGCAAATGGAACATTGGGC
>CAZSKH010000062.1:0-5938 GCA_964607395.1 uncultured Algimonas sp. | reverse complement strand
CAGTGCCGAAATGTGAATGACACTGACCTTGTAATAACGGGTGACATTGCGCGGCAGTGGATGGACCATGCGCAGTGTTTTGCGGGGGGATCAGAGACGCCTCCCGCCAAAGGCACACGTTTCAAAGCCAGCGCATAACCTGCGCCGCAAACTTAATTAAATCGGATAAATTATGACACCCTATTCCAATAAAGTTGCTTTCGTGACGGGCGCGGCGTCTGGTATCGGCTTTGCCCTATGTGAAGCCCTACTCGCCAAAGGCGCGAAGGTCATGATGGCCGATATGGACGGGCCGGGCCTGAATGGGGCATTGGCCAAACTTGGCGGCGCGTCAGAAAGCCTCTCATCGGTGGTTTGTGATGTACGGCATCCGGAGTCGGTTCGGGCCGCAGCGGATAAGACAATAGAGGCGTTTGGCAAAGTCCACATCGTCATGAATAATGCGGGTGTCGCATTGGCAGGAAAATCAGGGCGGACGGACCTCAAAGATTGGCAATGGATTGTCGATATTAATTTGATGGGCGTTGTTTACGGCGTTGAAGTTTTCACACCGCTTATTCAATCTAACGGCGAAGGCGGGCATATTCTTAACACGGCGAGTATGGCGGGTCATGCGACAACTGAATATATGCCGCCCTATCACGCGACCAAATTTGCCGTCGTCGGATATTCCGAATCGATTGCCTTTGAACTTGCCAAACACGAAATCGGGGTCACATGCCTGAGCCCGACATGGGTGAAATCTAACATCGCCAGCTCTGGCGGCGCGCGTCCATCAGCGGCCGAAAACCCTGCTCTCAACGACAGGGTCAAAGCGGCGCAATCCAGCGTCTCCGAGTTGGTTGCCAATGGAATGGATGCGGACCGTATGGCAGAGCTGACCTTAGCGATGATGGCGCAGGGCCGGATGCATGTATTTAACGACCCCGAAGCTCGCCCGGCGATTGATATTCGCGCAAAGGCTTTGGCCGAAGATTATGATGCAGCGCTCGCGTGGATGAAGGCAAATTAAACATGGCTGTTCAAGGACATTACGACCCGACTTTTAAATCCGTTCGGGAGGTGTTCGAGCAGAACTTTATCGAGCGCGGCGAAGTTGGGGCAAGTGTTTGCCTAAAAGATGCGGGCGGGCGGGTCTTAGTTGATCTCTGGGGAGGGACCCATGCGGATGGTCAAACGCTTTGGACCCGGGACACGATGTCCATTGTTTTTTCTTGCACAAAGGCCGCGACGGCCTTTTGCGCGCAGCTCTTGATTGACCGAGGGCAGTTAGACCCGAACGCTTTGGTCACGAAATATTGGCCGGAGTTTGGAGCGAATGGCAAAGAGATGACAACGGTCCGCGATATGCTGAGCCACCGTAGCGGCGTTCCGGCCCTGCGCACGCCCGTCAAAGCTGGCGGATTTCTAGATTTTGATTATGTGGCGGGACGAATCGCAGAGGAAACGCCCTTTTGGGAACCCGGCACGACCCATGGCTATCACATGGTGACATTTGGCTGGACGGTGGGGGAGTTGGTTCGCCGGGTTTCAGGGAAATCGCTGGGTCAGTTTTTCAAGGCGGAAATTGCGGGTCCTTACGGCGTTGATTTCCATATTGGTCTCGAGGCATCCCAGTTTGAACGCGTCTCAAAACTCTTGGTTCATAAACCCGGCGCCGCAGATACGCCATCCGCTTTTGTGCAAGCGATGTTGGCTGACCCTGCCGGATTACAGGCCTTAGCGTTCAACAATAATGGCGGCTGGTATTTCGACACGCCGGAGAGTTGGCAGGCAGAGATTGGCGGTGCAGGCGGGATATCCAATGCACGGGGATTGGCGTCAATGTTCGGGTCGGTTTTCGGACAAAACCCGCTCCTGTCCAGAGCCCGCCTTGAAGCCATGTCCGCTCCTGTTTCTGAAGGCATGGACACAACATTATGTATCCCCACCCGTTTCGGGGAAGGTTTTATGCTTTCCATCGACAATCGAGATCTTCCGGGTGACGGTCAATCGGCTATCCTCGACGGCGGTGCGTTTGGGCATGTCGGGATGGGCGGGTCAATTGGATTTGCCGACCCGGAAGCCGGTTTCAGTTTCGGCTATACGATGAATAAAATGGGCGGCGGAATTTTGCTGAATGATCGTGGCCAAAGGCTCATCGACGCAGTCTATGAGAGCGTCTGATCTAGCGCCCCTCATCAACAGTCCGCGCGAGGACGGCGCATAAAAAAGGCGGCCCCGAAGGGCCGCCAAAAAAAATGGGTAAGTCTCTAAAATTCTCTAGAACGTTTTCCGCAAGCTAGCACCATATGTGCGCGGCTGGTTTGGATACGCATTGACAGTTCCAGCTTGCACAACACCCGGGAAGGCACTTGTGAAAGTTTCGTGATTGGTCAAATTCCGACCCCAGAAACGTAGATCAAGACTCTCGTTTAATGAGAAACCAATCGCGCCATTAAAGATGCTGGTGTCGCGGTCAACGCCTGAGATGTTGTTCACAACTTGAACTTCATCTTCATACTGCCAATCGCCTCGAATATAGGCATCAATGGAGTCAGAAAGAGAAAATTCATATTGCGCTTGAAGCGTAACAGCGAGCTCATTGATACCCGCAGGTTGAGTACCTGAAAGATCACCTACGCCATCTGCAACGCCGTCCGCTAGATCAAGATCGCCGCCTACAACAACAGGCGCGCCCGTGAAATCATCAAATTCGGGATCTTGCCAGATACCGGCCACACCCAAAGTCAAACCTTCGAAAGGTGTGAAAGTCGAGTCCAGTTCGATGCCGCGTGTGGATTGCTCCCCCGCATTAGAAAGAACAAAACCCGTGCCTTGAAAAATCGTAGATTGGAAATTTTCAACCGTCTGATCAAAAACAGCGATGTTAAATGCACCCCAATCAAATTTGGCTTTTAGGCCCGCCTCGATCAATTCAATTGACTCAGGACCCGAGAAACGTGTTCCGAAATTTCGGCCCGTAGCAGGCGTGAGGTTATTTGGAAGAAGTCCACCTGCCTGAAGAGCGGCAGCATCCGATAGGAATGGGCGAGAGTCACGCGTCAGGTTAAAGGATGACGCTTTGAAACCTGTCGAATATCCAACATATGTGTTGAAATTATCAGTGAGCTCATAAGAACCTTTGACGGAATAGGTAAATTCATCATCATCGGTGCGGCCATCTTCGACAGCATTTGGGAACGACAAAAATTGTGGTTGGAATTGCAAGGGCAATAATCCAGCCAAAGGCCCATTCACTTCGTCGGCGGCCAATCCAGCCGACGCTCCGAGAACGGTATTAACATAGCCTTGCGCCGCTGCACCAAAAGCTCCCGACGCAGCGGATTGGAAGTTACCCGGTGTGAATGGTAGTCCCAATGCCTGCATGAAGGATGGAACACCTGCGGCCGCATTTCCGTCCAGGAACAGACCCGTTGAAATGATCTGAGTGCCATCGGCGCCAGTAAGCGTTAGATTACTAAAGTCATCATTATTGACAGTTGAGCCACTAACTTGCTTTGAATCATCCGTATAGTTGCCGCCAAGTGTAATCGTCAGACGGTCCGTGACATTAAAATCAACATTACCGAAAATCGACCAGCTTTCATTGGCTTGATCAAAGGTTTCATCGATTCGGACTTGGTCTCCGAAAAACGTTCCCTGATCAAACCCGAGAATTTGTTCAAAACCAGCTAATGGTGACGCAGCAGGCCCCAAAGCAAGAGAAGCGCCGCCTGTTGCGAGCGCATCAATGTAACCGCGAAGATCTGTCCCATAATCCAGACCCGAATTTTGCACGATGTCTTCGTTCGAGTAAAATCCGCCAATCAACCAGGCAAAACGACCATCATTGTCGGAAGACAAACGAAATTCTTGGGAGAATGTGTCAATATCTACAAATTGGAACGTGTTTTCCAGCAGCTCCAAAGTCGTAAAATCACTATCCCCCTCGTAATCGTATGAGTTTTTACGATTCGCAGTAATGGACGTGAATGTTGCACCGCCAAGCATATCAACGTCCCAATCTAATTGTAGCGAGAATCCGTTATCGTCGATTTCATTTGTTTGCGGAACATTAACGGCAGTTTCGTAAGAGAACGGATCTTCTGGCGTTGGAATTTGACCACCAAGAGCGTTCACAATACCGGCTGTTGGTCCAACAATGGCTGTGGCAACACCGCAGCAGTTTTCATCCAAAGTAGATTGATCCCAAATGAAACGCGCAGTGAAATTATCTGTCGGCTCCCAGAGGGCTTGTGCCCGAACATTGAAACGATCAATATCGTTAAAATTGCCGCCACCTGTGCCTTGGGCCGGTTCAAAATACCCATCTCGAACTTGGAAGCCGCCCCCTAAACTAATTGCGAAGTTATCTGTGATGCCGCCAGTAATATAGCCTCTCGCGTAATACTGATCAAAATTCCCGATGCCGGCTTCGACGAAACCATTCGTATCATACTCAGGTTTCGCAGTCACAATACTCACAACGCCCACAGGCGCATTTTTACCAAACAAAGTCGATTGTGGACCCGAAACCACCTCGACACGGTCTAATTTTGGCAGATCACCAATTTGAGCCGCCGCACGAGAGCGATAAACGCCGTCAATATACAAACCAACAGATGGCTCAATCCCGACATTATTACCGCCATTTCCTAGACCCCGAATGCTCAAGGTCGTATTCCCTGCATTTTGGAGCTGTGAGACGCGGAACGTCGGAACGACGGTCTGCAAGTCTTTAATATCGAGAATTTGCGCTTTTTCGATAACGTCGGATGTTGTGACAGTTACAGCAACTGGTGTTTCCTGTAGTGTCGTGTTCCGCTTTGTCGCACTAATAATAATAACATCACTGTCATTGTCTTGCGCGAAGGCGGGCGCCGTTGCGAGAAGGGCAAAGGCAGAGGCGGAGGCCGCCAGAATTGAAAAACGTTTGGTCATGAATCCCCAGATGTTTGCGGTTTGCGCGGTCATCATTGCCGCGATTAGCTGCGGATTATCCTGCCAACCCACTCGGCGCAAGGGGTGGAACCGCGCGGGACTGACTTTCGCAAAAGATTGTTGCTTTCGCGCCACAATGCTGAATCTACTTGAAAAACGCGCGTCTGACGTGACCTTTGCGGTCCGCCGCTTT
Organism: uncultured Algimonas sp.; assembly: GCA_964607395.1. Lineage (GTDB taxonomy): Bacteria > Pseudomonadota > Alphaproteobacteria > Caulobacterales > Maricaulaceae > Litorimonas. The sequence continues at coordinate 822 of CAZSKH010000062.1, read as the reverse complement.
AGACAGCCATATGGCAGAGCCTCGTCCCCTTACGCAAACCCCGCCCGCCAAGCTGGATTGGTCGCGCCCCGGCACGCCCGCTGCGGCAGATTTCGGCGATATCTATTTTTCAACAGATGGCGGGCTGGAAGAAACGCGCACAGTCTTTCTTCACGGCTGCGGGTTGCCATGCGCATGGCAAGACCGCCGTATTTTCACGATTGCCGAGCTGGGGTTTGGATCGGGTTTGAACTTTCTTGCCGCTTGGCAGCTCTGGGCCGAAACCGCGCAGGCCAATCAACGCCTGCATTTCGTGTCCATAGAGAAATTTCCCTTTGACCAAGCCCAATTGACGCGAGCGCTCTCCGCTTGGCCGGAGCTGGGGGACCTAAGCGCGCAGCTGATCGCGGCTTGGCCCGGGCCGGTGAAAGGCCTCCACCGTTTGAATTTTGGGCGTTTGAATTTTGGGCGTTTGGATTTTGGCAATGTGACCCTGACCTTGGTTCATGAGGAGGCCGAGACCGCATTGGATCAACTCGACGGCCTGAAAGCCAATGCTTGGTTTTTGGACGGGTTTAGCCCTTCTGGCAATCCAGCGATGTGGAGCAAAAGCCTGATAGGGAAAGTTGGCCAAGCCAGCGCGCCTGGTGCGCGCCTCGCCACATTTTCCGTCGCTGGGACGGTTAGAACGGTTTTAAAACAAGCGGGGTTCGACGTTCGCAAAATGCCGGGATTTGGCCGCAAAAGACATCGGTTGGAAGCCGAGTTTCCGGGAGAGATCGCCCAACACGAACCCAAAATTGACCGCGCCCTGATTGTCGGGGCGGGTATCGCAGGACGATC
>CAZSKH010000061.1:0-11346 GCA_964607395.1 uncultured Algimonas sp. | reverse complement strand
CGATTTTGCAGGCGCGCAGTTCATGAGCACGCCTGATCTTTCAATCCTGTCCACGAAAAGCGTGGAAAAACGCGTTGCGGCTAATGCAGGGCTCATGCTGGGCTCGAAGGCCTTAGGTGCCTTATTTGGCCTACTCTGTCTGGCCATCGCGTCAAAATCTATAAGCATCGCCACCCTCGGAATTATCCTATTTCTACATGCCTATCACTTGTTATTCGCACAGTTGGCGACCTTCCAAGCGTGGCAGACTGTTATCCGTTTCGGGATGGATGACATCAAGAATGACGATGCAAAGAGTTTGGCTAGTCTGATCAAATTCGGATTTAAACTGGATATCATTTCTGCCGTTGTTGCTTTCATTGCTGCTGTTTCGTTGTTTCCTGTTTTTATTCTGCTGCAAGACAAGTTTCCGGTTGTTTTTGATAAGCTGCCAGAAGGCATAGATATGCGGTCTCTCTATCCGCTGGCTATCCTTTACTGCTCCCTCCTTCTGATACGGTTTCGTGGGTCTTCCATCGGGGTTTTCAGGCTTTTTGATCGGTTTGAAGTCCTGGCCTGGCACGGAGTGATCATGACAGGGGTACGACTCATCGGCGTCATTATAGCCGCTCTGACGGGAGCTGGATTGGAGGGTTATCTCCTCGCCTGGTTCGTAGGGTCTCTTGTGGATTATATAATGCTGCCGGTTTTGTCTGGGATGGAGTTAGCCAAACGTAATTTGTTTGGGCTTTTCTGGCGCACGAAATCGAGCGTTTTCCGCAGACGAAAGGGTGTTTGGCCTTTTGTCTGGAAAGCCAATGTCGACTCTTCGCTCGCGGCCATGAATGTGCATCTTCCCGTCCTGTTGGTCATGGGCGTGTTCGGACCCGTCTGGGTCACAGTTTACCGCTGGGCCGAAGAGATCGCCAAGCTCTTATCCGAAGGGTTCAAGCTCTTGGATCAGGTCATCTATCCTGAGCTTGCGAAGATGGTGACGGCGGGTGAGGCGGCTAAAATCTGGCGTCTTGTGATACGTTCCGCCTTTATCTTACTGTCCGTAGGTTTATTGGCCTCACTCATGATCTGGGTGTCTGTGGGGCCGTTATTTGGCTTCTTCTTTTCAGAAGATTACCGCGAAGTTGCGCCTCTGGCCTCTCTATTGGTTCCGGCCGCCGCACTGCTGGGTATGGCCGCTCCGCTCTACCCCGTTCTATATGCAACAAATCATCCTGAACGTGCGATTTACGCGCGCGGAGCCGGAGTAGTGGTGTATGTCATATCCTTCTTTGCGCTCAGCGCTTTGATAGGACATATGGCGCCGGGTTGGGCCGCGATAGCCGGGAATATGGTTGCGGTTGGATTGGTAATGTGGCTGGCGAAACAGGCTTTGGACAAAATTGTAAAACAGCAAAATGGCGAGATATTGCCGGAAGACGCTCCTGCACCGGGCTTTGGCTTAATCGGCGAAAGCTCGGCTCGCATTTGGGGGCTACCTCTGCGCGAATGGCAGACGCGCGCCTTCAAAAAAGCCGGTGCCGATGTGACACTGCCCTTGTCGGTCGAAGACAAAGGCATCTGGCATCACATGGATTGGATCATGAGCGCCGAGCTTTCAAAGTCATTTGCATTGACGGACCGCACGGCGTTGATTGAAAATGGCGTAATTGTTAGTCTCTCATCCGCAACTCAGGCAGAGGCCAAGAGCCTCATTGGGCAAGGCGCAAATGCGCTGGCGGGGTCGGATTTCACAGCCGCCGCACCGTCTGACGTCAATGATGGTTACATCAAATCCTTGCGCAAGCAGGAAGCGCCCTATGTGTTGGATACGAAAACAACGCCGATACTCGATATTATGCGCCGGCAATTCAAAAGCTCCTATAAGGGCATCACCGATTTCGTGACGAAGTGGTTCTGGCCAGTTCCCGCCTTTTACGTCACGCGGCTTTGCGCGCATTTGCGCCTATCGCCCAACCAAGTGACGACAATCGGGTTTTTCCTGATGGTGGCCGCGACCTATTTCTTCTGGAACGCCCATTGGGCGCTGGGGTTCCTCTGCGGCTGGACGATGACCTTTCTGGATACGGTGGACGGTAAGCTCGCGCGGACAACGATGACCTATTCCAGCTGGGGGAATATCTATGATCACGGCATAGACCTCATCCATCCGCCATTTTGGTATTGGGCGTGGTTCATTGGATTGGGCGGGGCTTATGGTCTCTCGGAGCCGTTATTCATCGCGTTGCTTGCGATCTGGGTTGGCTATGTTGTCGACCGTATCATTGAAGGCATCTTTATGCGGCAACATGGATTTCACATTCATGTCTGGACCCGGTTTAACTCAGGGCTTCGTTTTTTTATTGCGCGGCGAAATCCGAACACCTTTATTATGATGATCGGTATTATGCTGACAACCATCTGGGCAGGCGCGGGCTATTGGGCGTTCCTGATTATCGCGATATGGACGTGGGTCTGTATTGCCGCGAATTTTGTCACTTTTATTGTCGGCTGTTTCGCGAAACGGCCGCTGGCTAGTTGGATGGACGCCTAGTCCCATGCAGCGTTACGCCGTTTTCGATCTTGACGAGACCATCACGACTCGCGGGACGTGGGGACGTTTCGTATCACAAGCACTGAGGGACAAGCCCGGAAAACTGCTCGCGATGTGGGTGCGTGCCGGGATTGGGCAAGTGATTTATAAAGTCGGACAGCTGGAACGCATTTCCGTAAAACGCAGTATGCTACGCTGGAGTCTCAGCGGTAAAAAGCGCACGGATTTGCTCGAACTTGCTGCTAAATTTGCGGATGAGGAAATCCGATCCGGTCTGCGCCCAGGTGCCGTTCGGCAGATTGAGGCCCACCGTGCAGCTGGAGACCGCATTTTGATTGCGTCTGCGGGCGCGGATATCGTGATCGAAGCCATTGCCGAACGCCTCGGGATAGAGACGGTGATTTCAACGAAACTGGCCTGGGAGGGGGAGGGCGAGGACCAAATCTGTGCGCGCCATTTCGGGTCAGAAAACTGCTATGGTCCCGGAAAACTTGACCGACTTCGGAAATGTTTGGAAACATTTGATGACTTTCAACGCGACGCCGCCCATATCACAGTGTATTCAGACAGTCATTCTGACTTGCCCGTGTTGAAATTTGCGGACAAAGGCGTGTCCGTCAACGGGGACAGAAAACTGCTGAAAGCGGCTGAGATTTACGGTTTCGAAACCGTTAACTGGTCGAGTTGAGCGAGATAATATTTTGAGGGCTAACATGCACGCCATTATTCTTGCCGCAGGTCGCGGGTCACGCCTCTTGCCGCTGACAACCGATTTGCCAAAATGCCTTTTGCCAATAGGCAATACCACCGTATTAGGGATGCAGCTCGATACTTTGGCAGCGCATGGCGTTGAGACGGCCACCGTTATCACAGGGTTTAACAGCCATATGGTCAAGGCAGAGATCAAGGCGCGCAAAGGCGGACCTCGGGTCAAGACGCTTTACAACCCCTTTTTCCAAGTCGCAGATAATCTCGCCTCCTGTTGGATGGCACGTAAATTCATGCGTCAAGATTTCTTGCTGATTAATGGTGATACCTTGTTTTCACCGGAGCTGCTGCAAACGGTTCTTGCCGCGCCAGCCAAGGATATTGCCGTCACAATTGACCAAAAGGGATATTATGACGGAGACGATATGAAGGTGACCTTGGACGGCTCGCAGTTGACGGCGATTGGGAAAACCCTTGCGCTGACAGAGACTGACGGCGAATCAATTGGCATGTTGCGTTTCATGGATGCGGGACCAAAAATCTTCCGGAACGAGCTAAAACGCCTGATGAAAACCTCAGACGGAACGAAAAGCTGGTTTCTTTCCGCTATTCACGGCTTGGCGCAGTCCGGTCAGCACATTGATACAATCAATATTAAGGGCGCAGAATGGTCCGAACTTGATACGCCTGAGGATTATGAGATTTGTATCTCTCTTTTTGGAGAGGCAGGTAAAACGCGAAAGCGTTTCGCAGTTATCTAAAATGTGATTTGAGGGCGCCTCACTTTCAAGCCATGAGCAACCATGTCTATTGGAACGTCCCTACTCAATAAAATAATGACCCGCTTCGTCTCGAACGGGGCGTTGACGGTTATCCTGCCTGACGGAACCTCGACCACTTATGGCCCTGGCGGCGAGCCATCGGCCTCTATTCGGATTACAGACCCGAAACTCCCGCTTCAACTCGTGAAAAACCCGGAGTTGATAGCTGGGGAGGCTTATATGGACGGCCGGTTGGAAATGGTCGATTGCACGATCTATGATTTTTTAAACCTGTTCGCGCACAACAGGGACGGGCTACGCAAAGGTCCGGTTCGGTCGAAAGTCAAAGCTTGGCAGAAAAAAATCCGCCGCTGGCATCAGCGTAACCCCCGCGCGGCCAGTTCCGAAAATGTCAAAGCGCATTACGATATTTCCAACGATCTCTACCGCCTCTTCTTGGATGCGGATATGCAATATAGCTGCGCCTATTGGCCGTCATTGGAGATGACTCTGGAAGAGGCACAACTCGCGAAAAAGCGCCATATCGCGGCCAAGCTCGCCTTGAAACCGGGGCAACGCGTTCTCGACATTGGGTGCGGTTGGGGCGGCATGGCTATTCATCTGGCGAAAGAGCATGACGTGAATGTTGTTGGCGTAACCCTTTCCACGCAGCAACATGAGCTGGCAGTTCAGCGCGTCAAAGACGCCGGACTGGAAGGCAAAGTTGATATTCGTCTGCAAGACTACCGCGATGTTGACGGGCCGTTTGATCGGATAGTCTCCGTCGGGATGTTTGAACATGTCGGAATTGGGCATTTCGCTGAGTATTTTAATGGCATTCGCGAATTGCTGACAGAAGACGGCGTCGCTTTGGTGCATTCCATCGGCCGCAAGGGTGGACCGAGCACAACAGGCGCATGGATTCGCAAATATATCTTCCCGGGCGGCTATTCGCCTGCGCTGTCGGAGACCTTCGCGGAAATAGAGACCGCAGGGCTTTGGGTCACGGATTGCGAGCTTTTGCGTCTCCATTACGGCTATACTTTGGCGGAATGGGCGAAACGCTGCGAAGCGAATAAAGATAAAATTATCGAGATGATGGGGGAAGAATTTTACCGGATGTGGGAATTCTATCTGGCGATTTCAGAGCTCTCATTCGTGGCCGGCAAACATATGAATTTTCAGATTCAGCTCACGAAGGATGTGAAAGCGCTGCCAATAACGCGGGATTACATGGTGGACGAAGAGCGCGCACGGGGGTAAAGCGCCCGCCATATGTCTACTCCTGTTGAAAAACCCAAACATCTGACCAACCCAAGACGGGCTTTTGTCAAACGAAATGGCAAGAAAGTCGTGCGGAAAATCGCGGCGTTTCAAAGTCGTCAATCGACCGTCCCTGATACCCCAAAACTCGCGAATGAGCATTTCGATTTTCTGTCGAAATTTACGGATAATTGGGACGTCATTCAGGCCGAAGCCCGAGAAGTGTTGAAATTTCGGGATGCCATTCCGACCTTTCACGAAGTCTCACCCGATCAATATCGTCTGTCGACCGAAAATAATTGGAAGACCTTCGTGTTGTTTGGATTTGGTCAGCGGCTTGAGAAAAATGCGGCGCTTGCGCCTAAGACGTCTGAGATTTTGGAAACAGTGCCAAACCTCCAAACCGCGATGTTCTCAATCCTCGCGCCTGGCTATCATATTCCGGCACATAAAGGCGTGACTAAGGGTATATTGCGCTCCCATCTGGGTCTCATCATTCCCAAAGACCGCGAAAAATGCCGCATCCGAGTCGATGATACGATCACGCCTTGGAAAGAGGGCGAGATTTTCGTGTTTGACGACACGTATGAGCATGAAGTTTGGAACGATACCGACGAAGAACGCGTGATTCTTCTGTTCGATTTTGACCGTCCAATGAAACTGGCGGGGCGGGTGCTGAATAAGACCTTCCTAAATATTATGAAATTGACGGCGTTCTATCAGGACCCGAAGAAAAACCTGCAAACGGCAGAGGATCGTTTGGAGGCTGCGATTCGCAAAGCCGATGCGAACATGGAAGCCATGAGCGATCCTGCCGGATAGGCGCTTTGAAAGGCCGTCTCAAATGCGGCTTTGAATGCGCAATTTGTTCAATAGTTACCTTAAGTCAGAAAAATCCGATGACAGACCATTTTTAGGCTATTCAATTTGATGAACTTAGCTTAGGGGCGGGCTCAGTTAGAGGACTCTACGTCAAGGTGGACTGGCATGTGTCATGCAAGGTTCATCAAGATTACGAAGATTTTATAAGAAAAACCTAACATTTGGGGTGAAATTCACCTGGGTCGGCCTTATCTAACACTCAAGGGATTACAGTAATCCGCTGTGCCGACAGGGACGGACGCGCAGCACAAATATAAGAGGGCCTTATGAAAGGTGATTATTGCACGCGCGAAGGCGCAGAACGATTGAAAGAGCAAATCGAAGCTTATTGGGCTGAACGCGGACATGAAGTTCGTGTGAACCTAGTCCAAGGCGGCTTCTTGGCGTCTATGCGCTCCGCGCGCACGGATGTTCGCTCTACGCTGGTAAACGGCGTTCCTGTTAAATCGACAGAGAATTTCGGTTAGTGCAATTCCGTAAAACGGAAATGCACGGATCAATCTAAACTACCTGACACCGCTATTCGTAGCGGTTCAAAAGGGTCGGCACGATGTCGCGAAACCGCGATAAACGTGTTCCGGCCCTTAATCGTATCTGGGGCACAGGCGTATAGCCAAAGGTCATTAATATGGCGAAGACGTTGGCATTATGTGCCGCGCGCATATCGGGCCAGCTATCCCCCACCATGACAAGACGGCTGCAATCGCGATGCCCGGCGGCTTCAAAGATATGGTCAGGGGCGGGTTTTTTACGACTCGGTTCGTCCCCGCCTACGATTCTGACGAAATATCGATCTAGGTTTAGTTTCTCCAGCAGGGGTCGCGCGAGCCAGCCCGGCTTATTCGTGCAGACCGATAGCTCCGCCCCCAGATTGCGTAAGCTCACCAAAGTCTCCTCAACGCCCAAGAAGGGTTTTGAGAGATCGTCAATCGAGTTTGCGTAACGCTCAAGGAATTCGGCTTGCATCTCGTCAATTTCAAACTCCGTCGCGGCGTCACCGACGTCTGATAGAGCGTCAGTTATCATGCGCCTTGATCCATATCCCACAGCATTGCGGGCTTTGCGGTAATTGACGGGGCCGTGGCCGCGTCCTGCAATCACTTCACTCGTGACCCGAACCAAATCCGGCGCCGTGTCAACCAAAGTCCCGTCCAAATCAAAACAGATACTCAGGCCTTGAAGCGGTCGATGTAGAATTTTTCGCATATGGGTCTCGATTCTTCCGTGCGATGGCACATGGGATGCGCTAGGGCAGGCGTGAAGTCCCTAAAAGAGGTAATCCAACATGACAACCAGACAGGCCGCCATCATTCTTGCCGCAGGAAAAAGCACGCGGATGAAATCCTCGCGCTCCAAAGTGCTTCACCCTGTTGGGGGGCGTCCCATGATCGATTGGGTGACGGCGCTGGCGCGCGGGGCCGGCGTAGAGAAAATTGTCTGCGTCGTCGGCGAGGGCAATGCAGATGTGCGCGCCGCTGCCGAAGCGCAAGGTCTGGATATTGCGGTGCAGGAACCGCAAAAGGGCACAGGTCATGCCGTCCAATGCGCGAAAGAGGCACTGGCGGGGTTTGAGGGTCATGTTGTCGTGCTTTACGCGGATACCCCGCTGATCTCCGGGCCGACCTTAGCCCGCGTTTTCGATGCATTTGAGACCCATGCCATGGCCGTATTGGGGTTTGAGGCCCAAGACCCGGCGGCCTATGGCCGGTTGGTCACAGCGGGGAGCGATCTCCACGCCATTGTCGAAGCCAAAGAATGCTCAGCCGAGCAGTTGCAAATCACGCTTTGTAATTCCGGCGTGGTTGCAGCCTCAGCAGCAGACCTTTTCTCGGCCTGTGACCGCGTCACGAATGACAATATTAAAGGCGAATATTACCTCACCGACATCGTTGAAATTCTGCGCGGCGACGGAAAATCCGCAACCGTTGTCCATGCCTCCGAAGCGGAAGTCTTGGGCGTGAATGACCGCACGGATTTATCGAATGCAGAGAAAGCGTTCCAAACCGTTATGCGAGACGCCGCCATGAAGTCAGGTGTCAGTTTAAAACATCCCGAGACGGTTTTCTTTTCCTATGACACAGTTCTGGAAAATGATGTGACCGTAGATGCGAATGTGGTGTTCGGGCCGGGCGTGACCGTGCGAAGCGGCGCGACCATCCATGCCTTCTCTCACCTTGAAGGCGCGGATGTCGGTGAGGGTGCCAATATCGGCCCCTTTGCAAGGCTGCGCCCCGGCACAAAACTGGCCGAAAACACCAAGGTCGGGAACTTTGTTGAGACGAAAAAATCGGTCATTGGAAAAGGCAGTAAAATCAACCATCTGTCATATGTTGGTGATGCAGAACTGGGCGAGAATGTGAATGTCGGCGCGGGCACAATCACGTGTAATTACGATGGTTATAATAAGCATAAGACGATGATTAAGGACGGCGCATTTGTTGGCTCGAACAGCTCACTTGTGGCGCCCGTGACAATCGGAGCTGGCGCGTTCCTCGGCTCAGGGGGCGTTGTGACGAAAGATGTGCCGGATGATGCGTTGGCTTTGGCCCGCGCAAATCAGGTCAATAAACACGGGTGGGGCGCACGGTTCCGCGCCGTTCAGGATAAATTGAAAGCCAAAAAACGATGAGCGTCGTCAAAGAAAATGCGGCCATGGCTGCGCTGGATTTTGTCGAAGACGGCATGGTCTTAGGCCTTGGCTCAGGCTCGACAGCGGAAATCTTCATCGACCGCTTGGGCGAGAAAGTCGCGGGCGGCCTGAAAGTCGCAGGAGTGCCGACATCCAAGCGCACGGCGGAATGCGCGATTGAGGCCGGCGTGCCCCTCATCGAGCCGGACAAAGTCGACCGTATCAACCTAACCATAGACGGCGCAGACGAAGTCGATCCCGGATTCAGCCTCATCAAGGGCGGAGGCGCTTGTCTCCTGCGCGAGAAAATCATCGCCCATGCCAGTGAACGCATGATTGTCATCGTCGACGCATCGAAGATGGTGGAAACCTTGGGGCGGTTCCCACTGCCCATCGAGGTCGAGCCTTTCGGCATGGCACTGACAGCGGAGCAGGTTTTCGATGCGTTAAAGGCAACGGGCTGCGAGGAGGCCCAAACCGTATTGCGGCAAATGAAAGACGGCTCTGGCCCGCTTGTAACGGATGGCGGGAACTATATTCTGGACAGCAAATGCCGGAAAATCCCGAATCCTGCAGATACGGCCTTAGCGCTCAGCCAAATTCCGGGTGTCATGGAGCACGGATTATTCATCGATCTCGCGGATGTTATCGTTGTGGGCGAGGCAGATCATGCGCGAGTGATTGAGTTACAACGGGATTAAGTTTTGCCGCTTTGACCATTATCTCACGACTTTCTGACTTGCAGACCTTGGCTGTAATCGTCAGAGGGCTGCGCTAATCGAATTGAAACGGCTCTATTTGTAAGAAGGATTGCCTTATGTCTAAATATGATTTCGACCTTTTCGTGATTGGCGCTGGATCCGGGGGTGTGCGCGCCGGGCGTTTGGCTGCGCAACTTGGGAAACGCGTCGGCGTTGCGGAAGAGAGCCTGCCAGGCGGGACCTGCGTTGTTCGGGGCTGCGTGCCCAAGAAATTCCTCGTTTACGGTGCAGATTACGGCGCCTCCATTCGCGAAGCCGCGCAATATGGTTGGTCAGTGAGTGATATCTCCTTCGATTGGCCGACGCTGCGGGATGCTATTCAAAAAGAAGTCTCCCGCCTATCCGGGATCTACTCGACTATTTTAGAAAAAAACGGCGCGACGCTTTACCGTGAACGCGCAGAATTTGTCGATGCAAACACGGTGCGGCTGACGACAAGCGGTAAGACGATCACGGCGGAAACCATATTGGTTGCGGTTGGCGGTTATCCTTGGGCACCAGAAATCAAAGGTTCAGAACATGCCATCGTATCGGATGATGCGTTCACACTGGATAAATTGCCGGAGCGTGCGCTGGTCATTGGCGGCGGATATATTGCCTGCGAGTTTGCGGGAATTTATGCGGGGCTCGGCGTGAAAACAACGCAAGCCTATCGCGGCGGGCGGTTGTTAAACGGGTTCGACGCTGAGGTCAGAGACGAAGTCGGAACCGTGCAGACGAATAATAAGATTGACGTGAAATTTAATATCAGCCCGACTGAGATCAAAAAGACCTCCGGCGGCTATATTGTGACTTTTGACGATGGGTCAAAAATTGGGACGGATATCGTCTTTATGGCGACAGGACGTAAGCCGAATACGGACTCTCTGGGCTTGGAAAATGCGGGCGTAGATGTTGATGCGTCTGGCGCGATTATTGTCGATGAATATTCGCAAAGCACCGCTAAAAATATCTATGCCGTTGGCGATGTGACGAACCGCGTGAACCTCACCCCTGTTGCTATCCGGGAAGCTGCCGCTTTTGTTGAGACCGCGCTTAAGGGTAAGAAAACCGCCTATGATCATTCGAACATTGCCAGCGCGGTTTTCACGCGTCCGCCCGTCGGAACCGTGGGCCTCTCCGAAGGTGAGGCTCGAAAAGAATTTGGTGATAAAGTCACGGTTTACACAACCAAATTCCGCCCAATGAAAAATACGCTCTCTGGCAGCCCGCAACGTGTTTTCATGAAACTTATTACCCAGGGTAAAAAAGAGACAGTTATCGGTATCCACATTGTCGGGGATTACGCGGGCGAGATGATTCAGTGTTTGGGCATTTGCGTGAAAGCGGGACTAACCAAAGCCGACTTTGACGCGACTTGCGCGGTTCATCCGACCATTGCCGAAGAGATCGTTACGTTGAAACCTCGGGAAATAAACAAGACGACGGTTGTGAGCTAGGGTGAGGGCGAAAGTGACGGACTAAAAAGCGTTTTAAAAACTATATCCGCGTTTCGCTAGCCCTATAAAGTTAATATAATCAATGTCTTAAATCTAATTTCAAGAGAATAATCCTCACATTCAAAAGCTGTGATATATTGGACAAGTTCTTTCAAACACGGGACTAGGTAGGACGTCACTTACCCGTTTGAGAGACGGTGGGTCTGAGCATTTCGGGGTGACACCTGAGACTGTGCCGGGGCTTTAGGAGTGAGAGCCGATGCGTGGGGCCAGAGCCGCCTCAACTCGTAGGACAGACGGGCCGCTTCTTCAAAAACCATTGCCGCAGAGCCTAGCAATTGGCGTAAGCCAAATGCGGGGGTGTTGGTTGACAACC
>CAZSKH010000060.1:0-11530 GCA_964607395.1 uncultured Algimonas sp. | reverse complement strand
AAAACGGCTATGGATTTCATGGTATCTCCCTCACGACTCATCACTCGAATAATTATTGCCCTGCGGGGTTTCCAACGCGAACTCAACCCGTCAGAATAGGCTTATGACACCACAAACATTTCGCCATCCCAACCATTTGCGCGCAGATTTTTCGCAAGCCCTCTCGGACATGTACCGAGCTGAGGTTCCGGCTTACGGCACGCTGGTTGATATTGTCGGCCGAATTAATGCCCAACACGAAGGGACTCGTAGCGACGGTGAGCGGCACGGCGCTATTCGGTTGGGGACAGCCGAAGAACTCGCGCTCATCGGACGGGTCTTTGCGGTCCTCGGCCTGCACCCTGTTGGCTATTACGATCTCTCGGTTGCGGGACTGCCTGTGCATTCAACGGCGTTTCGCCCCATCACATCGGATGGGTTTAATATCAGCCCGTTCCGCATGTTCACCAGTCTCTTGCGGTTGGATATGCTGCCGAAAGGCCTGCGCGAGACGGCGGAGACCGCCCTGGCCTCAAGGTCTATCCTTTCGGGGGTTGGACACCAATTACTCGAACAAGCCGAGCGTGAAGGCGGCCTCAACACCAAAGACGGAGAAGTGTTTGTCCGTGAGGCCGTGTCAATTTTCGCATGGAGAAAACGAGCTCACGTCGACCTTGCGACATATAAAGCCCTGCTCGCGGAACACCCTCTCATTGCGGATATCGTATCTTTCCAAGGCCCGCATATGAACCACCTCACCCCGCGCGTCGCAGATATCGATGCCGCGCAAGCTATGATGGCGGCAGAAGGGTTAGATATAAAAGACACCATCGAAGGCCCGCCTCGCCGAGAGGTGCCAATACTTTTGCGGCAAACCGCGTTCAAAGCTCTGACAGAAGCTGTCGAATTCAAAACGGAGACCGGATGGGACACAGCACATCACACGGCCCGTTTTGGCGAAATCGAACAACGCGGCGTAGCCCTCACCGCAAAAGGCCGCGCGCTTTATGATGCGTGCCTCTCGAGCAAGGACTTCTCCGGTTTCCCCGACACAGAGACGGAATTAAAAAACCAAGAACTTGCTTATTTCGACACCTCAGGGAGCCCTGTGACCTATGAAGACTTCCTACCAGTCAGCGCAGCAGGGATTTTCAAATCAAATTTAAGAGACACCGAAACGACAGAAATTCAAACCGCGACCGGTAATCAGTTGGTATTTGAAGCCGCGCTGGGCCGCCCGGTGCTCGATATGTTTTCCCTCTACGCCGAAACCGTTTGATGTAACGGCGCCCTCACAAAAATGTGTCGCCTGCTCTCCGAAGCGTGAGTCCCCATTGATGATGCACTGTGGAATGTAGGCTCCACACTCAAACAATCGGAGAAACACAATGAAACGCTTTACACTTATCGCCATCGCAGCCGCCGGATTATCCTTCGCGGCTTCGCCATCTTACGCCCAATCCTCTTACGGCGGAAACACGGGTGGCAGCTATGGCAACGCCGATGATCGTGCTGCCGCAAAAGCTGAACGCAAAGCCAGAAAGGCTGCAAAAAAGGCCGAAAAGGCCCGCATGAAGGCCGCGCAAATGAAAGAAGACGCGATGAAAGCCGAATCCATGAAGGAAAAGGTTATGATGAAGGATGGCGAGACAATGATGAAAGACCATTCGTCCGCGACAGATGCGAAAATGATGAAAGACGGTGACGCTATGATGAAAAACCATTCATCCGCAACAGACGCTAAAATGATGAAAGACGGAGATGTCATGATGAAGAAAGGCGACACGATGATGAAAGACGCCCCGATCGTCATGCAAAAATCCGAGTCGATGAAACCAACGAATTGCCCATCAGGCACTGAGCCGCAAAATGACGGCACTTGCATGTTGAAATAGTCGTTTAAAACGGCCTTAAGGATTGGGACACATGACATTAATGCGCCCCATCCGAACCCTCTGCGCGCTCGCCTGTCTACTGGCGGGCGCGCTTTTCATTGTCAGGTGGATCACCCCCGCTTTCGGACCGGGCAGCCTGACACCTGATCATCCGGTTTTGATTTTGTGCGGCGCACTTGTGATTGCAGGTGCCGCTTGGATGGCGATACTAGTAATTGTTCGCAAAACTGAGTTTTCGGGAAGATCAATTCTCGCCAGTTTCCTCTTACTTGGCTTCGGCCTAAGGCTCCTGTTTTTCGGCTCAACCCCGGTTTATGAGAATGACTATAAGCGCTATCTCTGGGACGGCTCTGTTGTCGCCTCTGGCGAAAACCCCTATCGCTTCACGCCCGCTGAAATATTTGAGGCCGGCGAAGTCGGGGCGAAATCAGTGCCAGATCTGACCCGTCTCGCGCTTCGTTCGAATGAAGCGGATTATTTCACGGGCGAGATCAACAGCCCTAAACTAACAACAATTTATCCTCCTGCGGCGCAAGCGGTGTTCACGGCGGCCTATTGGATCGCCCCCTATAGAAATTGGGGCCTCAAACTGGTTTTTTTAGCCATCGAGCTATTCGGGCTTATGGCCTTGCTCGCGGCGCTCCGCGCGCGCGAACTACCATTGCTCTGGAGTTCCGCCTATTGGCTAAACCCCATCATAATCTTCACCACATATAACGGTATGCACATGGATGTGTTGCTTGTCGCGCCTTTGATGGCCTCAGTTTTGTGGGTGGGACGACATCCAATCCGGGCCGCACTTATGCTCAGCTTGGCCGCTGCCATCAAAATATGGCCGCTCCTTCTCGCCCCGGTTTTGTTTAGAGGCTGGCGGCATCGTCCGGCCCTTTATTGCGGCATAGCGATTTTGGTCGGCGGCCTTACCTTGGCCAGCCTCGCCCCAATGCTACTCTCGTTGAACTCGGAGTCCGGCTTGGCTGCTTATAGCGCAAATTGGACGAATAGTAGTTTCCTTTTCCCGGGATTGCGAGATGGATTAGGTGTATTTTTCGAAAACTCAGACCGGATAGCGCGTTATGTTATCGCCATTACTTTGACGGGGCTAAGCCTCTGGTTAGGGTTTCGAAAATCACAGAATAGCGCCCTCATCCCAGCGCATCTCATGATACTATCAGCAGCCTTCGTGTTTCTTTCGCCCACTGGATACCCTTGGTATTTCATCTGGTTTTTCATGTTCCTGCCGTTTGCATTGAACCATTGGTCCGCGAGAGGGCTTGCCCTTTTGACAATAGGGGCCACCGCATATTTCGCGCGATTCCAAATCGGAGAAGCCGGGAACTATGATATTTACGCGAAAATCCTGCTGCCTTTGGAATTTGGAATTCCCTTGCTGGTTCTGGCTTGGGATGGTTTGAGGGTGAAACGTCATGTCTAGCCCCATCATCAAACTCGTCATTCCTGCGCGAAATGAAGAAGACGCGATTGGCCAAGTCGTCGCCTCCGTCATCCGTTATGTAGACACCGTTATCGTGGCCGATAACGGGTCTACCGATGGGACGAGCAAAGCCGCGACACAGGAAGGTGCCATTGTTGTTTCTGTACCAGAGCCTGGATACGGACGAGCATGCCTCGCCGCGATTAAAGCCGCAGGCGAATATGACATTCTGGTATTCATGGACGGAGACGCGTCCGACGACCCGCAAGATTTACCAAGGCTTTTGGACCCAATTCTGACAGGCGCCGCTGATATGGTGATCGGATCTCGGATTTTGGGGGATTGCGATCCCGGGTCCCTGACACCGCAACAACGATTTGGGAATACATTAGCCTGTTGGCTTATGAACTTATTTTGGGGGTATCGCTTCACGGATCTAGGTCCGTTTCGCGCCATTCGCCGAGAAAGTTATGAGCGACTCAACATGGAAGCTCCGACCTTTGGTTGGACCGTGGAAATGCAAGTCCGCGCACTGAAACAGGGCCTGCAATGCACCGAGGTTCCCGTCCATTACCGCGCGAGAATTGGCGTTTCGAAGATCAGCGGAACCGTGCGCGGGGTTATACTCGCCGGTTGGTATATCCTCGGCACAATTTTTTGGGAGGCCGCTCAAGGCTTACTGGCCAAGCTAGGACGACGTGCGCCCGCCAACACCCAGAAGATTCCTTAAAAATCGGGGTCGTCCCGGTAGAATGAAAAATCGCTAAAGCTTGGCGGACAAGGCGTGAATAACGCCTCGAATTTCGGCGAGGCCTTTGAGTCTGCCAACGCCAGAATAACCGGGATTATTCGCCTTATTTATATCTCCCATCATTTGGTGTCCATGATCTGGACGGATGAAGATATCCGGGTCGTCATCACCGGAACTCCGGCGCTTGCTTTCTTCCAAAAGCAGATTTCGAATGACGCTGACCATATCAATGTCGCTGTCCAAATGATTTGCCTCGTAAAAAGATCTTTGTTCACCGGGGTCGCGCGTGACGCCGCGCAGGTGAGAGAAATGAATGCGCGAGCCAAAATCTTTCGCCATCTGCGGCAGGTCATTATCCGGACGACTGCCATAAGTTCCGACGCAGAGCGTAATGCCATTGGCTGGGCTCGGCGCGAGGTCGAATAATGTGTTCAAATCGTCAGCCGTGCATATAATCCGCGGCAGACCAAACATATCGCGCGGCGGATCATCTGGATGAATGGCTAGTTTTACGCCATGCCGTTCTGCGAACGGCAGAACAATCTCTAAGAACCGCAGCAAATTCGCGCGGAGTTCATCGCTACTAATCGCTTGATATTGCGCGAGCTGCTGGCGGAAACTCTCGAGACTATAGCTATCTGTCATCTTACCGGGCAGGCCCGCGATGATGTTATTTGTAAGTTGGGTTTTCTCCGCCGCGCTCATCTCGGCAAATACGGCGTTGGCCTTTGTCAGCTCCGCTGGGGAGTAATCGGCCTCTGCATTTTCCCGCTTCAAAATAAAGAGGTCGAAGGCCGCAAATTTGTCTTGATCAAATCGCAGAGCATAGGCGCCGCTGGGGAGCTGGAATTTCAGATCTGTCCGGGTCCAATCAATGACAGGCATGAAATTATAACAAATCGTCTTGACCCCGCAGCGCGCTAAATTCACCATGGATGTAGCCCAAGCCTCAATATATTTTTCGCAACCGGGTTTCCCCAACTTGATATCTTCATGCACGGGGATGCTCTCGACCACCGTCCACCGCAAAGGCCGCATATTTTCAGGCGTTGTCTCGATCAGACTCCTATAAGCCTGAATGGCGTCCATCGTCCAAACCTCGCCCGCGGGGACGCTATGCAACGCGCTGACGATATCCGTCGCGCCGGTCTGTCGAATTTCATTCAATGTGACGGGATCATTGGGACCAAACCATCTCCAAGACTCACGCATGGCTGTTCTCTTTCTGTGTTCGGAGGAAATCCCTAAGCGCGGATCGCACGCCATCAAGTCGAATTCTGTCGGCATATTGCTGGACAGCCTCAATAAATTGGGAACAGCGAGACAAGGCAAATTCATCGGCAGAGGCGATAGTCAAAAAATCGGAGACCCGGCGGCTCATGTCCTCGGTTTCAACTTGCGCAAACGCGTCTTTCTTCGGGTCATTCAACACGCCGTTCTTAAGCGCGGTTTGGATGAAGACCACCCAAGCTCCAAGACAAAATTCAAAATAAGGTATGCGAGCATTTTTGGTCAACGCAAGATCAATGGTAGGGAACCATCGCTGTTGGATTTTCTGAGAGCTGTCCGTCCCAACCTGCAAATTCGCGTAAGGCAAGTTGCCGTTTTGAAACCGTTTAATCACGTCTTCGATATAGTCTGCGCCATTATACCCGCTCGGCACAGCAGCATGTGGCAAGACGTTTTCCATCAAAGCTTGGCGCATAAAACTGAAAATCTCTTCGCGCTTGAGGGCTTCGTGGACAAAGATATCACCGTTTAAATATCCCAAAGTCGAAGCAATTGTATGCGCCGCATTTAGATAGCTTAATTTCATGCGTTCAAACGGCGCAATGTCTTCGACGAAGATAGCACCAACGTGATCAAAATTCGGGCGTTCGCCAACGAAATCGCCCTCAATAATCCACTGGCTAAAGGGCTCAGCCGAGACAGGCCATGCATCTTCTCGTCCGGTATCGCGGCTGACTGCGGCCCGTAATTTATCGTCCGTCGCCGGACATACCCGGTCAACCATGGACGACACAAAGCCAACATGTGTTTCTGCCCACCTCAGTGTCTCTGGGCTATGTTGCTGCAAGAGACGGTTGACGCCTGCCTTCAGGAACTCGCCCCCTTTCGAGATATTATCGCAGCAAATGATCGTGAGTTTACTCTGCGCATTTTCCTCGGCGCGCCGCACTAGGGCCTGCGCCAGAAATCCGTAGATGGTCTTGGGCGCCTCTATAGATTTCAGCTCGGCTTGCAAATCAGGATGCTCAAAATCGACTTTCGACGACGCGAGATAATAGCCCTTTTCCGTGATCGTCGAGCTGATGAGTTGCGTGGAGGGAGTCGCAATCAAGTCAACAACCGCAGACGGATTTTCTGGTGCGACCAAAACCTCTTGGATAGCGCCAACAATACGATACGCCGTCATCTCGCCCAATATCGCCAGCGTGTAGAGATAGTCTTGCGGTTTGAGCGCATCGCGCATGTTCGAGGATCGCAAGGAAACACCGGTAATACCCCACAGCAAATCCCCCTGATTGAGGAGATCATCGCAATAGACAGCTTGATGCGCGCGGTGGAAGTTACCTATTCCGAAATGAACGATCCCGGATGTAACGGCGTCGCGGTCATAGTCAAAACGACGAATGTCTTCCGGTAAGTTGTTGGCTGATAAAAGGTTCATCTTGCGTTTAAAGGCATCCGGTCAAGTGAAAACAAGTCTAAGGATAAGTGACCGCCCGCAGAATGTCACGTCCAAATTGGTTTGGTAAAATGGATTAGACAATTGGCATAGACAAAGCTTCGACTTCATTCTAGCGTTCCGAAAAATATGAGGCAGCCTCCACCGCATATCACCCATGCGGCTCTTGTTTGCCGACATATGCGGGGAATGAATATGAACGATAATATCAACGAAGATGAGACTAAGACGCTCAGTTTCCGCCAAAAATTCACTCGGACACTCGCCCTTTTCCTCCCCGGTATTTTTCTTCTCGGCTTCAACCTCGGAACCGGCAGCGTAACCGCTATGGCCAAGGCCGGTGCGGATTATGGGATGACGCTCCTTTGGGCGCTCGTCGCGTCTTGCCTCTGCACATATTTCATGATCAATCTTTATGGCCGCTATACATTGGTGACCGGAGAAACCGCCCTCCAAGCGTTCAAGAAACATATTCACCCTGCGGTTGGCATGTATTTCATCGTCGCTTTGACACTGGGCGTCGCTGGTAGCGTCATGGGCGTCATGGGTATCGTGGCAGATATTTGTTTTGAGTGGTCCAAGACGATGGTGGAGGGCGGCATCGCGCCGATCTGGTTCGCAGCGACATTCTCAGCCTTAGTGTTCTTTATTTTTTGGAATGGGAAAACACATTTCTTTGAACGCGCCCTCGCCGTCATTGTTGCGCTAATGTCGGCCTGTTTTCTGATAAATTTCTTCATAATGATGCCGCCGCCCGTTGATATTATCAAAGGCCTTATACCCGCAATTCCTGAGGTCGACCCAAACGCCAAAAAGGGGTCTTTGTTGGTCATCGCGTCCATGGTGGGCACGACCGTATTCTCGGGGCTTTTCATCATTCGGACGACGCTCGTGAAAGAAGCGGGATGGACGCTTAAAGACGAGAAGACCCAACGCAATGATGCACTCGTTTCTGTCACTTTGATGTTCGTGATTAGTGCCGCCATTATGGCTGCGGCAGCTGGGACTTTGCATGTGGCGGGGATAAAACTGACACAGGCCTCTCAGATGATAAGCCTCCTGGAGCCGCTCGCCGGATCTCTTGCGACCTCAATATTTGCAATTGGGATTATATCAGCGGGCGTGTCTTCGCAGTTTCCAAACGTCTTGATGCTGCCCTGGTTGATTTGTGATTATAGAGGCATTGATCGCGATATGACGCTTCCGCACTACCGCGTCATGGTGTTCCTGATTTCGCTGCTGGGACTCGTTGTACCTTTATTGGGCGCGAGACCCGTGTTGGTCATGCTGGTTTCGCAAGCCTTCGGCGCGATCATTCTTCCCATAACAGTGCTCTGCATTTTCTATCTCACCAATCAGACAAAGCTGATGGGCGCGCATAAAAATGGCTTGGCCTCCAACATTATCCTCGCTCTAATATTGCTATTCTCTCTGTTGATTGCCTATATGGGTTTCACAGGCGTCCAAGCCCGTTTCGCAGAATTAGTGCAAGCTAAAGCCTAACGACCAGTCGAAAGAAACATCCATGGATATGCAGGACGACTCTGTTTTCGAACAGCCGGAATTTTTAGAAAAACACATCGCCTCCACCCTTGCCTTTTACGACCCGCGCGCATTTGCAAAAGAGGGCGGATTTTACGGCTGTTTTTTGGATGACGGCACATGTTTTGATCCGGATAGCCGCCAACTCGTCGGGTCCGCTAGATATGTGTTTAACTATGCCACCGCCCATCGTCTTTATGGCAACGCGAAGGATTTGGAATGGGCAGAGTGGGGTCTGGACTTCCTTATAAATGGCCACAAGCAACCCAATGGTCACTACGCTTGGTTGCTTGAAAAAGGCGTTGTGACAGACACGCGCGTCATGGCTTATGGCCACGCCTTCGTTATCTTGGCCGCAGCAGCCTGTCACCGCATTGGTATCCCATCCGCGCTACAAACCTTGAATGAGACTTTCGATTTCATGGAGACCTATTTCTGGGATGCTTCCGCCGGGGCATATTTTGATGAGCGCGATAACACGTTGGAGCAGCTCTCGCCTTACCGCGGTCAAAATGCGAATATGCATATGTGCGAAGCCCTGCTGGCAGCCTGGCAAGCGACGGCCGATGTCCAGTTTCTGGATCGCGCGGAAAAGCTAGCAACCCTCTTTGCGTTTGACCTTGCGGCACAATCGGGTGGTAAAATTTGGGAACATTACGACGCCGATTGGAACGTCGATATGGAATATAATATCGATTTCCCCAATGACCGTTACAAACCTTGGGGTTTCCAGCCGGGTCATCAATTGGAGTGGAGCAAGCTCCTGATGATTTTAGACGGTGAGCGCCCGAATGAGAAATGGCTACCCAAAGCGCAGAGCTTATATGACGCGGCTATAACAACGGGTTGGGACGAGACCTTTGGCGGATTGGTTTACGGTGTTGCACCCGACGGCACCTATTGTTCGACAAATAAGTATTTTTGGGTTCAGGCCGAAGGCTTCGCTGCGACCTGGAGGCTTTACAAGGCGACAGGCGAGGATAAATATCTACGAGATTACCGCCGTATTTGGCGCTGGAGCTGGGATTATTTAGTCGATCACAAACACGGCGCATGGTTCCGCGCAAGAAACCGAGACGGCTCAAGCATAGACAATAAAAAATCACCTTTAGGTAAAACAGACTATCACACAATGGGGTCCTGCTGGGACGTGTTGTCGATCTAATCCCCTAGGATCGTGGTGCTGGTGAATAGGTGCAGCACACTCAAAGTTAATCAACACAATAACTTACATAAACCCGCATGTCATTTGTAGGCGATTATTTAGGCGAAATACGGATTACGCTAAATAGAATTACTGGCCTTAGTCATTGGACTTCGGTTAATAATTTATCCGTTAATCCTCCAACCATTTTAGCTTAGCCAAAGGGTAACCAAGGTACCATTTAGCGCGTTCAAGAATAATGCGGGTTTTGACGAATTTTATGCCTAGCTCTTCCCGTCCCGAAAGGTCATCTATGAGGGCGTTCAAAGCTTGAGTGTTGGAACAGCAGGTAAAAGAAATATAATCGAAATCACCTGTTACCCGAAAGCAATCCATAAACTCGGGGATAGTCTCAATCGCAGCTTCAAAGCTCTTTCGTGATTTCGGATTATTATTCTCTAATCTGAATTCGACGTAAGCCAGGACATTTTCGACGATCCTATCGAGATTTAAATCCGTGGTGAAACTCACAAAATACCCGCCCTCTTTTAGGGCTTTCACACGTTGGAAGCAGGCGCTCGGCGACAGACCAACTCTATCCGCCAAATCTTGATTGGAAATGTCAGATTGTACATGCGTGATTGCGAGAATTTTTTTGTTAATACTATCGAGTTTTATATTTTTTGTTTTGTTGGTCATGCACACAAGTAAATCTTCTTTTTGCGGTAACAACAAGAACGAAATTCTGACGCAAATTATGTCGTGTATTCAGTCAAATATTTGCCAATAAATGCCCTAAGACAGGGCGAGGGAGAATCCATGGAAGACGGTAGTGAGTTTTCAGCGGTCCCCATCCGGGACAATCAGCTTGTCGCCTGGCCGCGTGTCGCGGCGATTTCTGCCATGGTGGGGTTTTCCATCCTGACATTTATGACAGGCCTTGAGGTTTTCAAGGGTCTTTCACCGACCAATGCGCTCTGGGCACTATTTTGGGGATCTGTGATTGTCGTCATTATCGGGGCGATTACGGGATATATCGGAGCTGCCGACAGGATGAGTTCCTATCTCTTGGTCCGCGTCGCATTTGGCGATAAGGGCGCAGCGCTTGTAAATATTGCTTTTGCTGTCTCTCTAATGGGGTGGTTTGGCCTGAATATAAATTTATTCATGGATACCGTTGGACGATTAGCATCGGATTTATGGGGTTTGGATATCCCGAATGTACTACTGGCAATTCTGGCAAGCACCTGCATGACCCTCACCACACTCGTCGGCTTTAAGGCCATAAACTGGCTTTCAACCCTCTTGATTCCAATCATGGCATTGGTGACGATTTTATTCGCTCGATCTGCCTTTACTGACCAAACATGGTCTGGTTTTCTGGCGATGGACAAACCAGCACGGGCACTTGGCGAGAACGCCATGAGCATAGGCGATGGTATCTCTTGGGTTGTTGGCGCGGTTATCATTGGCGCAATTATCTTACCCGATATTACGCGATTTATGCGCCGCCCAAGAGGGGCAGTTTATACGTCCATCCTGACCTATTTTATTGTTGGGATACTTGTAATGAGCGCGGCAGGTTTAGCGGCCGTAAGCGCGGGCGTATTCCAAGGGTATTTCGACCAAGAGGATGTCACCCGCACAGATGTCATTTTAAAGCTCATGCTCGACGTGAATCTTGGCATTGGGGCCTTTATCATCATAATTGCTGGGACCTGGGTTTTGAATTCTCTAAATCTTTACTCGGCCGTTCTCGGTACAAAGGCGACCTTCCCCAAAGTAAACACGAAATGGCTCACAATCATCTTGGGAGCCGTTGGTGTGATTGCTGCCCTGATGAATATCTTAGGAGCGTTTGAGGTCTTCCTTTGGTATTTATCGATTATATTTATACCAGTGGCAGGTGTGTTGATGGTGGACCGTCTTTTATTGCGCCCCTCAGTCTACAACCTCGAAACCCTCAAGGATAATAACCGGTTGAATGTCACGGCTTTCGGCGCTTGGGCGGTTGGAGCTATATTTGCGATATTGGCCGACCAAGGCATTTTGCCGACGCTAACGAAAATCGGAGCGATGGATGCGTTAGTACTCA
>CAZSKH010000059.1:0-11595 GCA_964607395.1 uncultured Algimonas sp. | reverse complement strand
GATTCGTTGAAATCTAAGGGGAAAATATTGGGAAACAGATATTCTGAAACGAGGAAAGTCGGATTCTAACTTAGCCTAGGGCAGTCACAGTATCTCCTCCCATCATTACAAGATCGTTGGTTGTCCTCAAACAACCAATTCTTGTAATCCATTTGTAGCGTTACCCATGGATTACCGGAACAAGTTCGGTAATGGCGGATTAGGGGAAAATGTGCGCAGTCTTTCAGGTGACAGACAATGGGGTCCTTTGATGTTAGTAATATGTAGAGTTTTCTTGACTAATTGTTAGTTTTGTGTAGACTGCACGCATAGAAGTCGTCGCGCTCCACACATATATCGAATGGTTGAACGGACTAAAAAACCGACAGGATGCTCTTCGTATTTCGGCGCGGGTCTTGCGTATTGAGCAAGGTAATTTTGGCGACCATAAATCAGTCGGCGGCGGTGTTTCAGAGCTAAGGTTTACCTTTGGCGCTGGTTACCGCGTCTATTATACTATCCGCGAAGGAACAGTCTGCATATTGCTAGGCGGCGGCACGAAACGAAAACAGCAAAAAGATATTGAAGCGGCTCAGGTACTTGCCTCCCGCGTCTAATGCTCAACACTTATTTCAACGATATGGCCCAAATTATGTATAAACTTAAAGACCCAACCCTTGCAACAATGCCTATTGAGGACGTTGTCATTCGCCAACTTGAAAGCACAAGTCCCGCTGATATTGCGATATTTCTGCAAGAGGCTTTCGAGACAAACGATACAAAGCATTTTGCTCGATGTGTCGGAATCGCTGCGAAGGCTGTCGGTATGACAACCATATCCGAGCGCACGGGCATGAAACGCCCCGCGCTTTATCGTTTAACTGACGGACGTAGCAAACCGCGCTTAGACACAATCATGACAGTTGTGGACGCGCTTGGCGTTAAAATGAAATTGGTGGTGTAGAAAAATATCAACGTCGAATGACCTGAATTTGTTTCGAGATAGAGACCTGTAAAGGAAAAAAAGCCGAGGACCGCCGCATGGCGAGGCGTGAAACGTTCGGACATGCGTCCGGGAGAGTCAGCACCGCACGTCTAACCACCAATCCGCATTGTCCTTTCACGCTGGATATGCGTCGGGATTGAAACTTCTGTATGATATTTTCCCGAAAGAAACGGGTTTAAATGATCAAAACCCGCAACGTCATTTAAGCTGAGATTAAATGTATTGAATTATACAGACTTCGGAACGAGGGGTCTTCTTTATGGAAATGCGCGAAACACTAATTGTCTTGATGTGTTTTTCCTTGGGACCATTGCTGATTTATTCTGACGGCGGAATAAAGACTGACCTGCAACTTCGCGCTGAAACACTTATCCCTATCGAGGACAAAACCAGTTTCGGTCTGTGCCGAACGCGCGTTAAATATTATCACTATTGTCGGCATCATATTATCACGGATACAGATGACAAAATCTTCCGCTATAGGTTCCTAGCGACCGAGCGGGGCTCAATCAAAAATATCCAATATTTGAGATCGCCTGAGACAGGCGAAGTCACAACAAGTTTAGGCCAGAAACATGTCTGGCACCGGATATTCCTCATCGCGCTGATTTCGATCTCAGCAATGATAAGAGGGGTATGGGCGCTTAATTATCACTTTAAGCCCTTCAAAAAACGCGCGCCCAAGCCGTCACCACAATATCAATATGCTCCGCAAAGCGCGGCGAGGCCTACGCGGCGGGGGTCCGTTCAGAAGAGTTTTGGACGTAGATAGACGGCGTTACATTAGGCAGCTTGGTAAAGAACTAAGGCGGCTGAACCCCTCGCAACATTGGCGCGACGTCTTTGAAGGAGGGCCTAATCTCACCGGAGACGCGTGACGCTTTTTTTACCAGCGCGGTTTCAGTCTGGGGCGGGGCTTTAACGACCAATGTCCCATCCGCTTTTTTATATCTTGCGAGATCTATTTCGAACGCGATCATAAAAATTTTAGCACCGGGCTTAGCCGAGTCTTTCGGAAATCTATTATTGGCCAAACCCGTATATGAGGCCTCACGCAGGAACCACGTCCGGCTTGCTGAGATAAAGCGATAGTCCGGCTTTAGGTGAGGGCTGTCATCGCGCCCAGCGTTGGACCATGGCGTCGGCTCTCACTCTAAAAGTCACGGCACACTCCTAAGTTCTCACATTCAGGCGCTCAGACCCATCGTCTTCCAAACGGCAAGTGAGCTCCTACCTGTCCAGTATCTGTAAGAACATGTCCAATATAACACAGGTTTGGAAAGTGCGGACGCATCTCCTGTTTCTTATTGTAACAGATTGAAATAGAATGATTATAATTTTCGTGAAACGTGAATTTAGTTGGATTCCGGAGCCGACATGTTTCATTTTATTTCTCAAAGCCCTCTTAAAACACCGATTTATCAGCCAAAAAATAGCTAAGTCTCTTTTGGCTGCGTCCAAATTTCGCAGTATTTTAGGTAGGATTTTAGGTAGTATTAGAGGGTAATAGTTACGCCAAATAGCGTTTCGTGATATACATTCTACTTTAATCAGCGTCCAAGCAAACCGGATTCTGCTCTTTAGAATAAGTTGTAACGCAAATGAGCCTACCAAACTTAACCGATCCTGCCACAAATAAAATTGTGATCCGACCTGCCTCTCAGGATGGTCAATTGAAAACCAGCGATGTACAGATGTTTGAGGTTTTGTTTCAACATTTGCTGGACGTGTATTTTTACGTTAAAAATGTTGGTGGTTGTTGGATAAGCTGTAATGCATCCGTTTTGGCGTTTCTCAACTACTCAAAAATTTCCGATGTTGTGGGTAAGAAGGAGAAGGCGTTCTTCCCACATCAAATCGCGATGGAAATTCGACGTGATGACGTAAAAATTCTTTCGCACGGTCATAGCGTTTTAAACCGCACAGAAGTTATCCAAAACGCTTATGGCGATCTCATTTGGGTTCAAACCAATAAACTGCCGATCTATCATCCGGATGGAAATATTATCGGAATCATGGGTCTATCACGGCCGATCTCGAACATGGAAGATTTGCCGCATGAGATTTCGCTTTTCAGCGAAACAATCGCGTTCATTCGTGCCAATCTTGCGGAAACAATTCGGGTTAATGATTTGGCTGACGTCATGAGCCTTTCAGAAAACCAGTTTAGGCGTAAGTTTAAAAATGAGTTTGGTTTTACCCCGCAACAGTTCATTTTGCGAGCACGTCTACAGGCGTCGGGTCATTTGCTTCGCAATAGTTCGCAGCCCATTGCTATTTTGGCGTCAGATAGTGGTTTTTCTGATCAAAGCTATTTCACTAAGCAATTTAAGCAGTTTTTCGGCGTAACCCCACTAGAGTATCGTCGAATTTGGCAGCCTCAGTGATTCTACCTATGATGGAATAGTTATAAGAAAGACTCAATTCCTTCTATCATGTGAAGTCGATTTTCGTGTCCTATGTCTAAAGGCGAAATACCGCCGAATCTATGGTCCATAGGTTTGATCACATAAAATCATCACGTGAAAGTAGGAATTGTAATGAGACAACTTAAACTGAGGGCAAGACCGGATCAGGTAGAGCGTTACTCTCCTGATTATCTTGATAACATCACTCAAGCATATCTTGCAAACCAACAGAGTTTGAAATCTATCGCAGAACAGACATATGAGTCGCCACGAGGTGGTTATGATTATGACAATTTTGAGGAGCGCCGGTTACTGGAACAACAAGATCAACTTCTACAGCTCGCGGCGCTAGTTCAGCCTTCTGAATTGGGCGAGCTCAAGGAGATACTCACATTGTGGCACCAAGTCGCCATTAAAGAAGTGGCGGATGAGGACATTACAGCGGCGGATAAGCTAATTCTAAACGTACATCGTTTTTGCCAGGAAAACGCAGAGAGCTATTGAACGGCTTTCCTGAGCAAAACGCGCGCCAATGCCGTCACCTCAATATCAATATGCTCCGCAAAGCGCAGCGAGGCCTGCGCGGCGGGGGTCCGTTCAGACGCATCTTGGACGTAAATAGACGGCGTTACGTTAAGCAGCTTGGGTCACGGCCTAAGGCTGCTGAACCCCTCGCAACATTGGCGCGACGTCTTTGAAGGAGGGCCTAATCTCACCGGAGACGCGCGACGCTTTTTTCACCAGCGCGGTTTCAATTTGGGGCGGGGCTTTAACGACCAATGTCCCATCCGTTTTTCTGTATCTTGCGAGGTCCATCTCAAACGCGATCATAAAAATTTTACCTCCAGGATTCTCTGGGTCCTTCGGAAATCTGTTGTTGGCCAAACCCGCGTAAGAAGCCTCGCGCAGGAACCAGGCTTTGCTTGCCGTGATAAAGCGGTGAGGCGGTTTAATGTGCGGCCTGTCATCGCGCATCACCTTTCCTTTCACATCGAGGGAGGTGATGTTGAGTTCTTTGAGAGAGAACACTTCATTCTCTTCGGCTATGCCGTCTTTCCCAAAATCTCGCCACACCATTAACTCGTCAAATTGGTAGTCCGAGGCATCGATGCGCCCATCACGATTTGCATCGAACTGCGTTAACGAAGACATCTTGTTAGACATCATCGTTCGGGCTGAAGTGGTCGTAATGAGC
Source organism: uncultured Algimonas sp. (assembly GCA_964607395.1). Classification (GTDB taxonomy): domain Bacteria; phylum Pseudomonadota; class Alphaproteobacteria; order Caulobacterales; family Maricaulaceae; genus Litorimonas. The sequence continues at coordinate 7,007 of CAZSKH010000059.1, read as the reverse complement.
TCCGAAATGCCGTCCATCCGCCGGTTTTTGTTCTTGTCCAAAAATAGAAACCCGTCATTGGAGTCCAGCCAGCCTGTATTATAGGCGGGAGAGCCGGACTGCATTTTGAAATAGGCACCGTATTTACTGAGACGCCGGGTTTCCAAACCGTCTCCATCGAGATCCAATGCAACGAATACCGGCGAATATTCGATAACCGGTTGGACGTAATCGCGAATTTCTTGCTCGGTCATTTGTCCGGGTAGATTTGACATGGTGTTATTCAGGAGAAAACTCACTCCGAAAAACACAGCGAATGCGACCAAAATTGTGCCGCTCGCGGCTTTGGGCAGTCCGAGAACATTTGTGCTGGATCCCGCATCAATACGGGTCAACAGAGGCTTTTTCGCGCGCTTTCGATAGGTTGTTTGCGCAGCATATTGCACGTGCGGATGAGGTGTGCGGCGCTGACCGAAACTCCGGGTGTCCGTAAATTTGGCGGCCCCGTGGACCATACTGCCGCCATATCTCATGAGGGTTTGGATCCGCTCTTGGATGGGCGGGTGGCTGGCATGTTCACCATCTACGCGGCCATCTATCATCATGGCGTCTGTCATCGGGTCGAGCCCGGGAAGCTCGCTGCGTCCCTCTATTTTTGATAGAGCCGAAATGAGAGCCGCCGGATTATGGGTCAGCCGCACGGCCTCTGCATCGGCGATAAATTCCCGTGACGATGAAATGAAATAGCGGCTCACACTGGCGATGACGAGAGAGAGCTTCATCACAAAGCCCATGACCGCAAGGATGATGATAAGCGGGATCATGATGGGGAATACAAAAAACAACCATTTGAGGTTTTTCCCGCTCCGCATTTGCATCGGGTTCATCCAATTGACGAGTTTGATGAGGCCTTGAGACGCATTCGCCATCGCCATGAGTTGAACATCGTCGTTCATAATATGGGCAATTTCATGTGCGATGACGGCCCGTAACTCATCATCATTTAATTCGTTGAGCAAGCCTTGTGTGACCACAATCGTCGATGTTTTCGCATTTCGCCCGCAAGCAAATGAATTCAAAGACGGGGAGGGAATGACGCCAAGCGCGGGCATTTGTATGCCGGCTGTGGCCGCGAGATATTGCGTCATATTATGCAAGCGAACATTCTGTCCCGCCTGAATATACCTAAACCCCGTCGCTAATTTCGTAAGCGCCGTATGCGCATAATACGCCCCCGTGAAGAGGAAAATAGACAGCACAAAAATATAGGGGGAGACCACCGTGACATAACTGATCGGGTCATCGAAAAAGACCGGAATATCGGACACTTTTTTCGTGTCCATACCGGCAATCATCATCAGTGGCATCAGGGGCGACATCAGCACTGCAAATGCGAGCTGTATGGAGACCGCAAAGCCAGCAAACATAAAAACGGACCGCGTATGGTTACGTTTTACGTGCCCGAAAAATCCGTTTACTCTGGACATGATTTGAGGTGTCTTCGGCTAGACTGTCAGGCTGACGGCTTCGTCCATGAACATGCGTTCCGCGCCCAAGCTATATTGCCGGCGGGTATCAATGCGGAATTTCGCGCCGATGAATTTGCCAGGGAACTGACGCAGCGTGGCGTTATGTTCTTCCACGGTTGTATTATAATATCGGCGAGCCGCCGTGATCCGGTTCTCGACATCTTTGAAACTATTGCGAAGATCGACAAAATGCGAAGAGGTGTTGGCTTTGGGGAGGTCTCCCAAATTCGAAAAAAGACTGCTGATTGTGCTGCCCAGATTTTGCTCAGCCTTCAGGCGTTTCTCGATACTGTCGCTACGCATGGTTTCCGTGACGGCTTGAAGAACACTATCCAGAACACGGTTCTCTTGTCCGACGAGGCTTCTCACATTTTGAACTAATCCGGGGATGAGGTCGTGGCGATGCTTTAGCAGGGCATCAATATCGGCGAAGGCTGTGTTACAACGCTCATCCATGGCCATGAGATCATTGAAGGTGCGCATACTATTCCACACTGCAAATGCACCCAAACCAACTGCGCCAATCGCTAAAAATTCTAACATAATTTCCCCCTCGTCCGGAGCATCGTTTAAATGAGGATGGGTTAAATTCACGCCAATCTTTACGGATAAGGCTTCGTTAAATCTGTATTGATTTTATTTTAAACTAATTTTGCCAAACAGCACTCCACAACTTGGAGGGATGACAATGACTGAAAATATTTTAGCGCGGGTGAAGAGACTAATTTCCGGCAAGATCGAAGATAGTGTCGATGCGATGGAAAGAGCGGGCGGCACATCCGTCATGCGCGAAGCGATCAGAGAAACCCAGCGCGCCATAGAAGACGTGAAGGTCGAACGCGACGAGGTCACTTTGCGCCGCCTTCAATCTATCCGCCAACAAAAACTCTACCGGGATCGGTTAGACTCTCTAACAGAAAAAGCTGATTTCGCGCTCAATGAAGGGCGTGAGGATTTAGCTAAGGCGGCCTTGTCCCGTCAGGTTGATCATGAGGCGCAAATTCTCCAACTCGAGAAAGTGGAACTCGCAAGCTCAGAACAGGAACGCGAATGGGAAGTCGCCCTTGCGCAATTAGAGCTTAGACTTGCAACCATGCAAGAGGAACTCAAAGCCTATGAAACGGCTCAGTCAGAACTCGGTATTGACAGCGACACGGATAGCCACAGCAAACGAAAAGCCAGCCAGAAGATTGACCGTGCCGAAGCGGCATTTAATCGCGCCATGGCGGGTGCTGGCGGAGCGGCCGGTATTTCCGCCGTCAATGTCGAAACGGCGAGTTCTCTCGCCGAGTTGCAAACCCTGCAACGGGAACGAGATATCGAGGCCCGCTTGGACGCGTTGCGGCTCAAGAGAGCGGGTTAATTAAACCGGTCTTGGGGTAACACATGGCCTTATATTTAATTTTGGCAGCTATCATTTTCGCGGTCTCCGCGGGAATGACGTTCTCGACGAAAACGGTCACCAATCAGCAAAGCCTGATTTGCCTGTTTCTGTTTCCCGTCGTGTATCTGGCGTGCGGCTTACCTCTGGAGGCCCTGCCTGCACACATCATTGCGGCGGCTATCGCCTATGTGTTTGGTTTTATCCTCCGGGTGACCGTTGGTATCGGTGGCGGCGTGGGGCGGGCCTTAGCGCTTGCTGTGCTCTGGGTGCCCGGGCTGGGCCTTGTCTTTGATTATGTGTGTCTGGCGTTGATAATGGGCGGCGTTGCAGCAGTTTTGACGGTTGTTGTCAAAGGTCGAGGTACACAGCGTATTGACCATTTTGCAGCAGTCATGCTGGCCGTCTGTTCTGGGTTTCTCGTTTATCAGTTCAATGAGGGGTTACCGGAAAAGGGATCACCGTTAGAGGTTCAAATGACATCGACTCCGTCATCCCCGGCGCCAGCTTTAAAACTCCGAGGGCCTGCGGAATAGCGGGCGTGTTAAGGTCATTGATCTCGACCACGGGGCGGCGCTTTAAAGATTGGCCCGATAGACCTGTTGAAGCCGTCTGCCTATTCAAACTTCCTCTCTTTTCATAAGGGTCCATCCCTGATTAAAAGAGGATATGAAACATCTCCTCCTTCTCCCCGTTATTCTCTTCCTCGCCGCCTGCGAGCCTCGCGCTACCTCAGATTCGAAAACCCCCAACCCGCTCGCCGGATTTGAGGTTCGGGAGGGGGTTTTCAATCTCCATGTAAATAAGAAAACCAACAAGATTTATGCGCGCTTGCCCAAGGCGGATGAAGATGGGGTGAGTCTGCGCCTTATTCATTCCGCGCGGCTCACGGCGGGGCTGGGGTCTAACCCGGTGGGTCTGGACCGTGGGTGGGGCGAGGGCGGGCGTGTCATTGTCTTTCGCCGCATGGGTGACAAGATGATTATTGAGGAAGAAAACCTGCGCTATCGCGCTGATGCGAATAATCCGCTCGAAGCCCGCGCCGTGAAAGAAAGTTTCGCGCGATCTTTTATGGTGTCATTGCCGATAGTTAGCGGCAAGGGCAAAGGCACATTGGTCGATATGACCGACTTCCTCACGTCGGATAGTTTGAACCTCGTCCAATATTTAAAAGATGCGGGGCAGGGCAATTTTTCCGTCGCCAAGGACCGCACATTCGTGGATACGAAAAACGCATTTGCCTTTCCCGATAATGTTGAGATTGATGTCTTCTTCACGCTCTCATCCGCTGATGCCGGAACGGAAGTCGCGACCACGGCGGCCAATGGCAAAGATGCGACATTAATACAGCATCATAGTTTTGTCCGCTTACCCGAAGACGGGTTTGAACCGTTGATTTCCGACCCGCGTGCGGGGGCGATTGAGCAAGTGCATTATAATTATTCCGCGCCGCTTTCGGCCAATATCGAAACCCGCTTTGCGCGGCGCTATCGGTTGGAACGCGACGAAGACGGCAATGTCGTCAAGCCGATTGTGTTTTACATCGACAGCGGCGCGCCCGAACCCATTCGCTCGGCTCTCGTCGACGGGGCGAAATGGTGGGAAGATGCGTTTGCGGCGGCAGGCTGGGACGGCGCTTATCGCGTTGAGCTTTTGCCCGAAGATGCTCATCCGCTCGATATTCGCTATAATACGGTGCAATGGGTGCATCGCCAAACGCGCGGTTGGTCCTATGGCGGCGGCGTGTCCGATCCGCGTACGGGCGAGATGCTCAAAGGTCATGTGAATTTGGGCAGCCTGCGCGTGCGGCAGGACCGAATGATCTTCGAAGGGCTTCTCGGCGCAGGGAAAACCAATAGCGGAGAGGCGGATGATCCGGTGGAACTCGCGCTGGCCCGTATTCGGCAGTTGTCCGCGCATGAAATCGGCCATGCGCTCGGTTTCGCCCATAATTTCGCGGGCAGTTCCGATGAGAAATCTACGGTGATGGATTATCCGGCCCCTGATGTGCGCCTCATCGACGGCGCTCTGGATGTATCAAACGCTTACGGCGTCGGCATTGGTGCGTGGGATAAGATTGCCGCGCGCTGGCTTTACGGCGAAAACACGAAAGAAGAGCGCGACGCGCTGCTCGCGAAAGCCGCCGCGGAAAGCGTAACATTCGTTGCGGATTTAGACGGGCGTAGTGCGGGCACGGCGCATCCTGACGCCAGTGTTTGGGACAATGGGTCCGACCCGGTGGCGAGCCTTAAAAATGTGATGGCCGTGCGCGCTTTCGCCTTGGAAAAATTTGGACCAGATAATCTGCCCTATGGTCGTCCGCAATCCGATTTGAACGCAGCCATTGTGCCGATCTATCTCTATCACCGGTTCCAGACAGCGGCAGCGGCCAAGCTCATTGGCGGTGTGTCCTTTACCTATGGTGAGACGGCTGGGCCGGGCGAAATTGTGCCGCCCGCAAAGCAACGGGCCGCGCTGGATGCTGTTTTGGATACTATAGACCCGAAAGCGCTCGATTTGTCCGATGACGTTCTGTCTCACCTGACCCCGCGTTTGGGCAGTTGGAGCTTCGCCGATAATGACCGCGAACTGTTTCGCAAAACCGCCCATCCGGCCTTTGATACAGTCAGCGCCGCAGAGACGGCAGCGGACCTGACATTTGACGTGCTGCTTCACCCGCAGCGCGCCGCGCGTCTCGTCGAATTTCATCGCCGCGATGCCAAAAATCCGTCACTCGACTATGTGCTTGGCCAAACGGCTGACCGCGTCATGTCAGCCTCCAAGCGCGGGCGCACGGGCGAGATCGCCTATGCCGTGCAAGCGCGCTATGCTTTCGCGCTGATGGAGCTCGCAGACGGGGACAGCAGCCCCGCCGTGAAAGCCGCTGCGACGGCCACGCTCAATGATATGGCGACAAGGCTCGGCAGCAGCAATGCGAATAATGCCTGGCTCGTCGACCGCATCCGGGCTTTCCGGACACGTCCTGTGACGGCCTCCGCGCCGACATCTCCGGCCAAAGCGCTCCCGCCCGGCAGCCCAATTGGATCTGAATAATGTTGCATAAGGGCGGGTGTCATTGCGGCGCGGTGCGGTTCGAATTTGACGCGCCCGCAACCGTCGATGTGACAGATTGCAATTGCTCGATGTGTGATATGTCGGGCTATGCCCATGTGTTCGTGCCGTTGGGGGATTTACGATTCCTAGCAGGGCAGGGCGAGTTGACGGAATATCGGTTCAATACAGGCCAAGCCGTGCATATGTTCTGCCAAACCTGCGGCATAAAACCCCTCTACCGCCCGCGCAGCCACCCAGACGCATGGAGCGTGAACCTACGCTGCGTCGACGCCGGGACTTTGACGGCGGGGAAACGCATCGCTTTCGATGGCCGCGATTGGGAGGGGAATATCGCGGGCCTGCGGGAGGAGACGTAAGCGCAGAATGTCATCCCGTACAAGGACGTAGTCCGCAGATACGGGACCTGTCGTTTGCAGATTGATGTCGATTAATAAATGTTGGATCCCGCATTTTCACTTCCTGACGTGCGGAATGACAATTGGGACTTGCCCCAGTTTTCCATGCCCCCTAACCCACGCGCATGACTGACACTTTCCAATCTATCTCCGGCCTTGGCCAAATTGCTGACCAATATGACGCCGTCTTCTGCGATATTTGGGGGGTTATTCATAATGGGCGGTCGCCGTTTCATGAAGCGTGCGAGGCGCTGGAGCGGTTCCGCGAACGCGCGCCTGTTGTCTTGATTACGAATATCCCGCGCCCGAGCATCGGCGTGCCGGAGAGTTTCAAGCGCATCGGCGTGCCGGGTGAGTTCTACGACGCGATTGTCACCTCTGGCGATGCGACAATCGACTCTCTTGCGCGACGCGCGCCGGGGCCGGCGTTTAAGATCGGGCCGGAGCGGGATGACGGACTTTATGCCGGACTAGAGCTGAACTTTACTGATCTGGATACAGCGGAATTTATCTCCTGCACGGGGATGTATGATGATAGTGAACATCCTGATGACTATATAGAATTACTGGGCGAGGCGCGGGGGCGCAATCTGCCCATGATCTGCGCGAACCCCGATATGAAGGTCAAAGTCGGCGAGAAAATCGTCT
>CAZSKH010000058.1:0-11668 GCA_964607395.1 uncultured Algimonas sp. | reverse complement strand
TAGTTGCGGTCAGAAAAATAACAACTATCGGCGTTCAATTAGGTCTCTTCTCTCAGAAACATTCGCCTCTGTATTTTCATTGGAAAACAGAATTTGTCGAACATGGTTGCTCCCGCTCGAGAACCCTGATCTTACTTTTATCCGTAGAAAAAGACCGTGCTACTTTATGACCACCTTGTTCATGCGACTTACATTCATGCCGTAACATTTGCTTTCCTAATTATTGTTATCCTTCTGTCTCAGTGGTCTCCCTGGAATGGTATGATTAATTATTTTTTCTTGGGGATAGCTGTTTACCTCCCTCTTAGTGCAAAACGTATGTTTCAAAGAGGGTGGCTCAAAACAATTTTCGCCAGTTAGAGCATCGCCGTTTTTTACGGACTGATTATGTTTGTGATCGTCGCGATGTTAACAGCGCTATCTACCCTCAACGTAGCAGAGCTTGATCAAGTTTAGCGCATTGAACGGCTTGCCGGTTTAGGCGCCCTGTCACCAAACCACCAAAGTGTAGCTGCCGTTGCCGCAAAAACAGCCGCTTCAGCAATCGCTTGGTTTTGAGTTTGAACAAATATCCCAGCCGTGATGACCCAGAGTAAGAATGTGAGTGACGGTCTCACCAATCTGAGAAGGTTGATCACCCAACGACTGGCGACTCCACTTGAAGCCTCCGCCGTAATAGAGGCCTTCAATCCAGCCCATGAGCCCGCTTGCGCAGCCAACTCGATCTCAATCTCTGATTCTTGTGCTCGCGCTTTCATGTTAAGCTCGTGAAGGCGATACTCGTGGCCCCACCTCGCTTTTTCTTGCGCATTTTCGTCTCGACGTTCGAAAAACCCTGCAACGCGCCCCAGCGCCGTCCCAATAAGGCCGAAAACGCCGCCTGCTGCGGCGTCCAAACCTAATCCTACTAAATCTGCCATAGTTGTTTTGCTTTCTCCCCGGCCCACCATGTGCGTGGGCGTCCGAGGTCAATGTGAAGGAATGTGTGATAAAATCCAAAGCCAGTGAAACCGGCATTTCGGCAGGCCCGCAGAAGCTTGGCCCTGTCGTGACCCAAAGCTAAAATATCTGCGGCCAATTTGAGATGTTGTGAAAACGGAGCACCGCCCACCCACGCGTTATGTAGACTACACCGATGACCTGATAGGATCACAAGAGGCCGCCCCAAGTCCGAGCGGACGGCTTGAATTTTGTCCAGAAACTCTGGCCAATGATAGGTTTCGCCGCAATGGCGACAGGCAAACTCCGAAGATTCAAAATCCGGCCAGCGCCAATTATCAATATGTATGTTGCTTTCCACATTTCTAAATTACGCGCATTTTCAAATGTGAGGACGCATAAAAAAAGCCCGCCATAAAGACGGGCTTTTCAGCAATTTATTTCGAGGAAAGCCCTAGGTGAACAGACCCAGTTTACGGGCTTTCTTGGCCGCTAAGTAATAGAAGGTTACGCGGTTTTTGAAACGCTCGCCTTTCATGTCAGCACAAACTTCTTGAACGAGTTCCATTTGACCGGATGTCTTTCCAAGTTTCTTTGTGACAAATCCAGCAGCGACACGCTTCAACTCCGCTTCGTCAGAACATGCGACGAGAGAGCCGTCACGTGTGCTCATTGCCGCGCCGCAATGTTTCGCGATACCTTGGACAACAGCCTTGCGCGCTTTAGGATCAAATTTCTGCACATTGGCGAAGTATTTTTCCAATTTAGCATCGGCCTCGCTCATTTTCGCAGACTTGCGTGTAGAGCCGGCTTTAGGTCCGGGCTTTTGACGCGGCTTACCAGCTGCGGTCAGAGCGCTACGTTTCGTGCCTGGCTTTGGTCCGGGTTTTTTTCTTCCCTTTGCAGCCTTCGTTGACGCCTTGGCGGGTTTAGACTTTGCTAGGCCATTTGCCTGCTTAATCCACTCATCACGACCGATCCGGCCCGGGAAGGAGTCGATAACGCCTTCAACCATAGTTACGTCTTTTGCTTTCCAAGCTCCGATTTGACGGAAGTAATAAATACCTTTCCCATTCAAATCTTTCTCAAACTTAGGCCCGATACCTTTGATGAGTTTCAAATCATCCGGTGCGCCATCAGTTGGACCATCAGTATAAAGGACCTTTGGCTTCGGTGCTGCTTTCGCTTTTGGCTTGGCTTTAGCTTTCGGCTTTGGCGCAGCTTTCTTCTTTGGAGCAGCTTTCTTAGCTTTCGGCTTCGGAGCCTCTGCAACTTGGCTTTCCAAATATTTCACACGAGCAGCCAAATAGCGGTTCCGCCATTCCAATGCATATGTGTCGTCTTCGGACGACTCTTCAGTTTTCGACGCAGCAGCGGCGGTTAAGGTTGCGGCTCCTGCGGCTGCGGCAGCGCCTGCGGCCAATTTGCCTTTGAGACCGGAAATCTCGGTGTCGCGCGTCGAAACGCGGCCCTCGAGTTCTTGAACACGAGCGCGGAGGCTATCAGCTTCAGCGCGCAGAGCGCCTTCACCTTCGACCGAAAGGTCACCGTCCACTTTCTTACCCCGGAAAAACAACCAACCCAGAAGCAAACCTAGGAGCCCAAGCAACAAGAGCGGCAAGAACAAGAAACATAAAACAAAAGCGATAATATTAGACATGAAGGATACTCCTATTGGGTCTGAGATACTGTGAAGGTAATCCGGCGGTTCTCCGCACGCCCCTCAGCAGTGTCATTAGTGGCGCTGGGATTAGTTTCACCAAATCCTACAGCGGTCAGACGGTCGGCTTCGACCTGTTGATCAGAAAGATAATTTTTAACAGTTGCGGCACGGGCTTCTGAAAGACGTTGGTTATAACCTGCGTCTCCAATGTTATCCGTGTGACCGCCGATCTCTACCCGGAACGTTGGGCATCTATTTGCGGCGGCTGCAATCGTGTTTAGAAGATCGAAACTCTCAGCACCCTTAATGTTGGCCTGGCCCGTTTCAAACTGAATGCGTTTTCCCGTCTTCACTTCTTCAAAAAGCTTCTGACACACTGATACTGTTTTAATTTCGCCGGTCGCTGGAACAACAACCTCTGGAACATTGATATCAGCTTTGAACCCAGAAGCATATTTCCCTGGGAAACTTTGACCCGCTTGGATGATACGATCTCTTACGCTCACATCGGAGGCCGTTCCTTGGAGCAAGCCACTGTAGTTCTCTTGAGAAAACGTGCCTTTGTCCAAAGCAGCCAATTGCGTCATGTATCTTTCAGACACTTTGACAAATCTGTCGTCGGGCGCTCCAGATGCTACCCGGATTGTACGATCAATCACCTTCGTGTTGAAAATCCGGTTGCCAGCCAAGATAATATCTTCCTTGGCTTTCTGCGACGGAACAAAACCATTTACGGTTACATTACCATCTAAGTTCTTCACCGCATTAAATGTGTAAGGTGACTGAACCGCCACGGCCTTTGTCGACATTGCGTCTTCGACTTCGTGCCACTGACGCTTGCCCTTACATTTAGAACATTTGGTATTTTTTGCGATAGACATCGCGTCTGCTTTCGCAGCCTCACTTGGAGCATCTCCGGAAAGCGTTGCAACGTTACCAGACATATCTACCTGTATAGTGTTGTAACCCTTTTCATCTAGAGCTGCTCGAATATCATTTTCCATGCTGTTGATTTTGGAGTATCCAAAAAACAAGCCCAGAATTAGCGCGGCAATGGCTAATATTAGCCCGGCGCCAAACCACTTCGAAAACATGGGCAATCCTCCCTAAAAAGCGCAGCCAACCCAATATGAATCGGCGCTGCGCTGTCGCATAGGGGATTATTAACCCACTTGCAATGTTCAGGCCTGAGAATTAATTAGAAACTCAACACTTAGTTAAGTTAGGTTCAGCTTGCTTTTGCTGAGTAGAACTGATCAATCCAACTTTGAAGCGAGTATCTTACAGGCCTCTATATATTCAGCCTTCAACTCTGCAACAACCTCACTAACGGGCGGCGAGTCTTGGACCGACCCCACGCCCTGCCCGGCGCCCCAAATATCTTTCCACGCTTTCGCATCAGTGTTTCCGCCAGACCCGAAGTTCATCGAAGACTTATCAGCCTCGGGAAGATTATTGGGATCAAGTCCGGCTTTCTCGATGGAGCCCTTTAGATAATTCCCATGCACGCCCGTAAATAGGGAGGATAAAACAATATCCTCGCCTGAGCTTTGAACGATTTCATCTTTATAACCCTCCTCCGCATTGGCTTCGGCCGTCGCGATAAACCGCGTCCCGATATAAGCCATATCAGCGCCCATCGCGAGGGAGGCAGCAATAGCGCCACCTGTTGCGATAGACCCTGACAACAAAAGAGGCCCATCAAAGAACTGACGAATCTCCGGGATCAATGCAAAAGGTGACAATCGTCCAGCATGACCGCCTGCGCCGGCACAAACAGCTATCAATCCATCCGCCCCCATTGAGAGCGCTTTTTTGGAATGGCGAATATTCGTCACGTCATGAAGGATGATACCGCCATATGAATGGGTCGCATCATAAACCATCTGATTAGCTTGCAAGGATGTGATGATGATCGGAACTTCGTGTTTGACACAAACTTCCATGTCTTCTTGCAAGCGATTATTCGACGGATGGCAAATCTGATTTATGCCAAATGGCGCAACTTTGATGTCCGGATTGGCTTTCTGATACTCTTCCAGCTCAAGCTTAATCCGTACAATCCATTTTTCGAGTGTACCTGACGGTCGCGCGTTTAGCGCTGGGAAAGTTCCGACGATACCAGCTTTACATTGCGCGATGACAAGTTCTGGTCCGGACACGATGAACATGGGTGAGCCAATAACGGGCATTGGCAAATCTTGGAGAATAGGTGGGAGAGACATTTATTATTCCTTATTATCGCGATATTCAGAGTCAGAGTTGGCCGTAATCCAAGCCATTGCCGCAAAGCCGGCCGTGTTTTTCTTGATTTCATTGGGGTCAATTTTATCGAACGTATCGTCATGGGTATGATGAAGGTCAAAATAATCTGTCCCGTCTTGCTGCAAACGCATGGCGGGAACGCCCTCTGCTTTGATCGGACCGATATCAGGACCGCCTGTCGTGTCCTTTTTTATTAGAGGCAAATCGAGTAGATCAGCTAGCATTTGCATATCCTCTCGGCCTTCCGTCCAATTATAGTGAACCTCGTAGGGCGCCTCTGCGCCGAAATCGGATTCCGTCGCCATAACGTGGTCTGGAAGATCGGCTTTATATTTATCCCGATAAGCAAACCCGCCTAGCAGACCAATTTCCTCCGAGCCATAAGCGATAACGCGGATAGTACGCTTTGGCTTGAGACCAGATTCAATAATCACCTGCGCAGCGCCCGCCGAGATACCAATGCCAGCGCCATCATCAATGGCGCCTGTGCCTAGATCCCAACTATCCAAATGACCGCTGATAATAACGATCTTCTCTGGCTCTTCCGTTCCGACGATCTCGCCAATGACGTTTCCAGTGGGCCTGTCACCCGTATTAATTGGGGAAAGGGTCATTTTTACCGTCATTGTCTCACCGCGTTCGTGAATGCGTTCAATTTGATCCGCATCGGGGCCAGAAACCGCGGCAATCGGAATTTTTGGGACATCTGGCGCATAGCGCATCCCGCCAGTATGAGGGAAACGATGGCTGTCCGTGCCGACAGACCGAATGAGGACGGCGACAGCGCCGTGTTTCGCAGCTTCTGAAGCTCCGATGCGGCGCTTCATGCCCGCAGGACCATATCCCGCGCCATCTGGAGCTTTTTTCATACGCCCATCAATAAAGGCGATCTTTCCGGTTAGATCTTGGGTTGTCGCTTGCAGCGCATCCAGTTCCGGGAAATAGACAACTTCGGCCTCAATTCCGGTGGACGGCGTTGCGACCGAATAGCCAAGCGCTGTAATTTCTAAGTTTTGCGGATAGGGCGCAGTTATCGCCGCGCTTTCGGCACCGCGTTCCCATCCCGGGATAGTAAAAGGCTCAATCCGGACATTTTCCAAACCGATCTCTTTGAATTTGGCCACAGCCCAATCCCGCGCGCGCGCCTCGGCCTCTGTCCCGGCCATGCGTTGACCCACCTCAGTCGTGAGGCTTTCCGTTATATCATAGCCGTATGTTCCTGCCAGAGCGGTCTCGATAAGCTCAGAGGCTTGATCTTTCCGTTTATCCACGGCTTTGGGTTCATCCATGGCTGTATTAGTCATCGGTTTCGTTTCGGGAGTCGCCTCCGCGATTTGATTTTCGACAGGTTTAACACTGTCAGTTTTGGGTTCACATGCCGCGACCGCTAATGCTGCGGCCAATATAACTGTGTAACGCATAGGATTTTGCCTCATTCTGCGATTCATACGAAAGGCGTAAACAGTAGCGATTGCACCATTGCAATATCCAATTATGAATGGGACCAAATACGCTCACCTTGTTCGGAGTCTTTATATGACCATTTCTTACCCTGCAAAGATCGCTTCAACCCTTCTCGCCTCGTCCGCTCTGCTCTTCGGATGCACCGCAGAGCAACCCACAGCGCCTACAGGCGACCTCAGCGCGACGTCTTCCGCGTCTGATCTGAGCCGCCGAATTGAAAAACTTTCAAGTGACGAATTTGAGGGCCGCGCACCCTCTACGCCGGGCGGCCAAGCCGCTTCGCAGTATATTGCGGATGAAATGGAAAAAGCGGGTCTCGCCCCAGCTGGCGAAAACAATACTTTTTTTCAGACAGTGGAACTGACCGCCGCGACAGTCCTACCCAGCTCAATGATGTCCATAGAAAATGGCAGCACTTTGGTTCTCGACGGAAACTCAACTGAACATGCCGTCTTTTGGACAAAGCGTTTGGACGAAACAGTCACGATTGAAGACAGCGAACTTGTCTTTGTCGGATATGGCGTGAATGCGCCTGAATATGGCTGGAACGACTATGCAGGCGTTGATGTCAAAGGCAAAACGGTTGTGATGCTAGTCAATGATCCGGGTTTCGCGACCAAAGATGAAACGCTCTTCAAGGGCAACGCCATGACCTATTACGGGCGTTGGACCTACAAATATGAAGAGGCTGCTAGACAGGGCGCGGAAGCCGCCATCGTGATTCATGAGACCGAACCTGCGAGCTATGGTTGGGATGTCGTGTCGGGGTCTTGGACCGGCGAACAATATGATCTCGTTCGCCCTGATCGCGGGGCCTCCCGGGTGGGCTTAGAGGGCTGGGTGACCTATGAGCAAGCGGACCAGATGTTCGCCAGCGCCGGAATGAACCTGTCAAAAATGAAGTCAGATGCGACCGTGAAAGGCTTCAAAGCTGTCCCTGCTACTGCGCTGAAACTCTCGGCGACGATCGACCAAACCGTGAAAACAACCGAATCTCGCAATGTGGCAGGCGTTCTGAAAGGTAAAACCAACCCGGATGAGTATGTTCTCTATATGGCGCATTGGGACCATCTCGGTATGAGTGAAGATGTCGAGGGCGAAGATAAAATCTTCAACGGCGCCGTTGATAACGCAACGGGAACTGCCGCGATCATCGAGGTTGCCGAGACGATGGTAGAACGCGGGACACCCGATCGTTCCGTGATTTTTGTGGCCGTGACAGCCGAAGAATCCGGCCTGTTGGGATCAGCCTATTATGGTGAAAAACCGCTTGTGCCTTTGGCGCAAACCGTTGGCGGCGTTAATATCGATGCAATGCGTCCCGTCGGCCAAACGAAAGATATGAAGGTCATCGGATTTGGCGCAAGCGAGTTGGAAGATTTGCTAAAACGCCAGCTCGAAAAACGGGGGATGTATGTCGTCCCGGATGACAAGCCTGAGGCTGGATATTTCTACCGATCAGACCATATCAGCTTGGCAAAGCTCGGCGTTCCTATGCTTTACGCATCTCCGGGTAATAATCACGTTACGAATGGCCTGACTTATGGCGAGAAATTTGCGGCCGAATATAATGCGGAACGCTATCACAAACCCGGCGACGAATATGATAACAGCTGGGATCTGTCAGGTATCGTTCAAGCCACAGACATCCTGCTAGATATGGGATATGATCTCGCGAATTCTGAGGACTGGCCAAATTGGTATGATGGAACAGAGTTCAGAGGACTGCGAGACGAGATGCGTCAGGGAAAATAGGTTGGTGCAAACCGTTATCTGCATGAAATGGGGCACGCGCTACGGCGCGGAGTTCGTTAATCGCCTTAATTCCGCGGTCCAACGCAATACAACCCGGCCCACACAGCTGGTCTGTCTGACCGACGATCCGTCAGGCATAGATAACGCGGTGCGATGTGAGCCGATACCTGACATTAATCTACCGGATGATCTCATCGTGACCCCATGGCGAAAACTTGTTCTCTGGCAGGACGGTCTGGCGGGGCTTACGGGTGATGTTTTGTTTCTGGATCTGGACCTCGTGATCACAGGTAGCTTGGACGATATGTTTGACTATGAACCGGGGCGATTTTGCGTAATCGAGAATTGGACACAACTCGGCAAAGGCATAGGCAATACATCTTGTTTTCGCTGGCATATCGGCACCCACACCCATATCTTTGACAAGCTTAAAACAGAACAAGCTCGTATCCTGTCGGCCTACCGGATTGAGCAGGTCTATATCTCTCGGGAAGTCACGGATATGGTGTTCTGGCCCAAGCTCTGGTGTGCGAGTTTCAAACATACATTGCTGCCGAAATGGCCCTTGAATTTCTTCAAAGTCCCAAAACTACCGCAGGACACAAAAATCGTCGCCTTCACCGGAAAGCCTGACCAAGACGAAGCGCTCATCGGGAAATGGCCCGTCAAATCGGCTTGGAAACATCTCTATAAGCATGTCCGTCCGACGCCGTGGATAGCTGAACACTGGTGAGTGTTGGTGTTTCCATTTTGTCTTGGCGCGGCGCTGAAACCCTCAGGCCGAGTTTGGAAAGCTATGCCGCCGCCAAACTATTCGATGTGTTTACCGAATCTCAGATATTTTTGCCTGATCCCGATAAGGCCGTGATCGAGGTTGCAAACGCATTCGAAATCAATGTCAAAACGATACCACAAAACCTTGGAATCATGGAGAATATGGTCGCTGCGGCAGAATCAATGTCGACAGATTATATCCTCATGCTTGAGAATGATTGCCCCCTCATCGAGCCGATTTCTGAAGTTCGCCGACAGCTCACAAAGTCATTAGAGCTTCTGGAACGGCACGACGTCATCATGGCGCGGCTGCGGAGCGTTCGAGCACCCTGTCAGGCGTTTTCTGGGCTAGAGAAATATCGGCGCTTATATGATGGCTCCCTCAAATCTCGCATCACCAAACGCCTTCGCCCCGACAAACTCCAGCGTCTGACTGGCTACGCCCTATATGACGGACCTGAATCCATCGGTCGGCATTTGCCGCATTTCGAAGATGTCGGAGATAATTTCTATCTCATAGACGCCTCTGTCATGCCGTGGACTAACCAATCCATACTTATTCACCGTGAAACATTTTTAAATAAAATCATTCCGTTAGGGCGTACTGTTAAAACGCGTCGTCACGCCAATAGTCTTCCCAACCTCGAAATCGAGTTAAATAAGTCCCCAGCCTGGCGAAGCTCCGGCTGGAAAATTGCCTGCGGGCCGGGACTGTTCACGCATGAACGGATTGGCGACCGCGGTTATGCATGACCCTCTGCGCGTCAAGTTTCTATCGAAAACACATGAAGACGATATCGCGTCCCTCTGGTCCCCTCTAATTCCGGCAACAGGCTTCGAAGGCGTTGAATTTACGTTCGATGCAAATGACCAAAATTATGACTTTCTGGCGGTCTATGAAGGCCTGCCAAAATGGGCGTTTCGTCGACATTATCTACCGTGCGCCCTTTCAGACTTTGCATTCCGAACGCGGATGCAATCACATCCGTCTGCAAATCCCTTACAACGGCAAGATTCGAGCTGATGCTCGAGGGAACGGTAAATTCCTTTTCGTCCTTTACGGGAATTTAGTATGATTTGGTCACAGACAGCCGTTAAACGTTCAAGAATCTGCTCATATACCCCCGGGAGGCCTCATGTCCGCCATCAAATCCGCGCTCAAATTCGCAAGTATCACGACATTCGGAGCCATAAGTGCACTGGTTGTGGGCGCAGAGGCTTTTGCGACTGATGCAGATAAGGTGAACGTCACAGCGGGCAGCGCAGCAGATGCAGCGGCGAAATTCCGACAATTGGATCATGTTTTACCTTCCCCGAATGTTTATCGCAGCGCATCCGGCGCGCCAGGGCCAGCCTATTGGCAACAACGCGCCAGTCACACGATGGACATTCGTTTAGATGAAGATGAGCGCCGAATTTATGCCGAGAGCGATATTGAATACACGAATAATTCCCCGGATACTCTGAACTATATTTGGTTGGCCTTGGATCAGAACCGCTTCAAGGACGGCTCACTTGAGCGCCGCTCTGCGACAGCCTCGGCGGCCGGGTCCCGGCGGGGTGACGGCGCGGGTGGTTCGGATAGCTACTCGTTTTTCGCCCTGCGTAAGGAACAAGCTTTCGAAGATCGTCAGTATGGATTTGAGTTCAGCGCAATCATGAACGAAGATGGGGACACGCTCCCTTACGTCATAAATGACTCCATGATGCGAATTGACCTAGAGGAACCGCTTGAATCAGGCGACTCAATCACAATCCAAGTTGATTGGGAGCATAATATCCTCGACGAGGTCGCCATTGGCGGACGCGGTGGATATGAGTATTTCGAAGAAGATGACAACTATATTTTCGGCATGGCCCAATGGTTCCCTCGTCTCGCCGCCTACACAGATTACACAGGCTGGCAGAACAAGCAGTTCCTCGGCCGTGGCGAATTTACGCTGGAATTTGGCGACTATGAAGTCAATCTCACGGTCCCAAGCGATCACATCGTTTCAGCCACGGGCGAGCTCCAAAATCCCCGCGATGTATTGACTGCTAAACAGCGCAAACGTCTCGCCGACGTTGGAACTGATGCGCCGTCCTATATTGTAACCCCCGAAGAAGCCGAGGAAAACGAAAAATCCAAAGCGAGCGGCGAGAAAACCTGGTCGTTTAAGGCTGACAATGTCCGCGATTTCGCTTGGTCGTCCTCCCGCAAATATATCTGGGACGCGATGAAGTTCGAACAAGACGACGCCGACATCCCAGAAGTCTTGGCCATGTCCTTCTTCCCGAAAGAAGCTGATCCCATCTGGTCGCAATATTCGACGCAAGCCGTTGTTCACACAATGGACGTCTACAACAAATTCGCCTTCAACTATCCTTACC
The DNA here is from genome assembly GCA_964607395.1 of uncultured Algimonas sp. Taxonomy (GTDB): domain Bacteria; phylum Pseudomonadota; class Alphaproteobacteria; order Caulobacterales; family Maricaulaceae; genus Litorimonas. The sequence continues at coordinate 438 of CAZSKH010000058.1, read as the reverse complement.
CAACCGCGCAATCCGTGAACACATGGGAACGCGGCGGGATGGAATATCCTATGATTACCTTTAACGGATATCGCCCGTCCGAGGACGAAAAGTCGGGCGAGACTGTATATTCCCGCAACATCAAATATGGCCTGATTGGCGTTATCATTCATGAAATCGGACACATCTACTTTCCGATGGTCGTGAATAGCGATGAGCGCCGCTACACATGGATGGATGAGGGCCTGAATTCATTCCTCGAATATATGGCAGAATATGAGTGGGAAGAAGACTTCCCAATCAGCCGCGGCACACAAAACCCGTTGGATGTTATCCCAAGCTATATGACGAGTTCCAACCAAGTGCCGATCATGACGCAATCAGATAGCGTTTTGCAATTTGGTCCGAATGCCTATTCCAAACCGGCAGCCTCGCTGATCGTATTACGCGAAACTGTTA
>CAZSKH010000057.1:0-11674 GCA_964607395.1 uncultured Algimonas sp. | reverse complement strand
CCGCCCTTTGCCAGAGTTTTCGCGGCGAGAGCCAATCGGCGTGCGCGGGCGTAGTCAATGAAACTCATCCCAAACCGCGTTAAAAATTGACGGCGGGCAGTGGACGGGTCGAGCCCGCGATCTGTGAGCACCGCATTTGTGATTTTACGGTCGGGTTCGGCTTCTACCAGCGAGATTAGCGTTTTTATCAAGGCCGAATCCCCGCCCGCAGGGTGACAACGTTTGCAAGCTCGAAATCCACTGCTGAGCGCCTCCGCTGCGGTTTCGTGGAATGTGCAATTCTCAAATTTCGGTAAACGTGCGGGGCAGCCCGGACGGCAGAAAATGCCTGTCGATGTGACGCCTAAAAATAAATGTCCGTCATAGCGCAAGTCTTTATCTGCAAAGACAGCATAGCGGTCCGTATCTGTGGTAAGTGGCAACGGCGTGAGAAGGTCCATAATCGCCCTATAGCAGAGCAAGATTGCCCGCGTCGCCGAAAAATGGGCAGCACGGCGAATTAGTCGGTAAAAGCCCCGCCGCAAAACTTGAAAAGAGCGCGCGTCAGGCCTAAGCGGAAAGCCACCTTGCGAAAGAGACGCTATGACTGTTCATCTGCATAAAAATGATCTGCCTGATGGGATCGAGTTTGGATCATCCGTAGCCGTCGATACCGAAACGCAAGGCTTGTCGCTTGTGCGGGATAAATTATGCCTCGTGCAATTATCGGCGGGCGATGGGGAAGCGCATATCGTGCAAATGGACCGCGATAGCTATGATGCGCCGAATTTGAAGAAACTCATGGCGGACCCCTCCGTGACGAAGATTTTTCATTTCGCCAGATTTGATGTTGCTATGATGATGCGTGATCTGGGCGTGATTGTTGCGCCCGTATTTTGTACGAAAATCGCTTCTGGCTTGGTGCGGACTTACACAGACCGTCATGGGCTCAAGGATCTGACAAAGGAACTCATCAATGTGGATCTGTCCAAGCAGCAGCAATCCTCCGATTGGGCGGCCGATGAGTTGACCGAGGCGCAGCTAAATTATGCGGCATCTGACGTGCTTTATCTGCATCAGCTGAAAACCATTCTCTCGGGCCGCTTGATGCGAGAAGACCGCTGGGACATCGCACAAGGCTGTTTCGAATTTCTGCCGACACGGGCCAAATTGGACATTCAGGGCTGGGCAGATGTTGATATTTTCTCTCATCGTATGCGCCGCGCCGATTAAATGAGGATTTCGGGGCGCATTACGAAACCTTCAGACGGCTGCTTTATCAGTCGCATAGCGGCCCGCGGCACGCTATAAGGCCGGACGTATTATGACAGCGATAGCCACCACATCTCCGACATCTGACCGCCGCGTGTCAGAAGACCTCGGCCTTTGGGAACCCAAAAGGGCTTTGACGCTGGAGGCTGCTCTGGCGCATACCAAGCGGATTAAAGCGTTACGTTATGTTTTAATGGCACTGTCCATTGGGCTTGTTGGTGTTTTGATTTGGCAATTTCTCTCTGACCGGGGCGGCGCGGAATTTGTGAATGACCCCACGGAAAGCGTGAAGATGGTCAATCCGCGTTATTCGGGCCGGACAAGTGATGGGCTGCCGTTTTACCTGATTGCGGAGACTGCTATTCGCCGCAGAAAAGATCGCAACACAGTGCTCCTCGCGAGCCCGGTCCTTGAATTTGTCCGAGACGAAGGCGCGGCCAATAGCTCCGTCATCGCGAAGACCGGGTCCTATAATGATATGGAAAAAATCCTCGATCTAGAGACCGAGGTCTATCTGGAAACGGATGACGGAACGCGCTGTGATACGAGTCATGCCCGAATTTTTAATGTCGATAAACGGATTGAAGGCGACAAAGCCATTGTCTGCAATGGGGAGTTCGGCGTGGTGAACGGGAATAGTTACGCTATTGAAGACGACTACCGAACTTTTATTTTCAAAGACGGCATGACAGCGGAGTTGGTTCAAGACTCGCAAGGCGCCTCCGAGGGCGGGGCGTTTGGACCCAGCGGTGACGGACCCATAAATGTGAAGGCCGATGTCGGGATTTACCAAGGCGAAAAAACTGATCTGCGCAAAAATGTGCGGGTGGTGCAAGACGGCGCTGTTATCACCTCTGACCAGATGGACGTCTTTCGCTTACGTGAAAGCGGTGGAGCCGGCTCAGGCAGCACCAAGTTAGGGCCAATTCGCTTGATTGTCGCCAATGGGAATTTTCGCTATGTTACCGATGATAATGATATTCGCGGAACCAAGGGCGTTTATGAACGCGATAAGAATATTATGACGGTCACAGGCAATGTTGTGGTTATCCAGCCTGATGGAAAACGCGTGCAGTCCGAGAAAATGACTTATAATACGAAGACGGGTAGAATCCGCTTTGCAGGCGATTGCGCTGGGCGCGATTGTGATGGAAACGGGCGGATACGCATTATTCTGCCCGGATCAGAGAATTAGGATGTTTCACATGAAGCTTTTTTTATCGACCTTGCTCGTCTCTGCCGCTGTGTTGGCTGTGCCAACAGCCGCCTTTGCGCAATTTGCGGCGGATAGTTCCGCGCCGACGATCCTCAATGCAGATGACGCTTTCACAGAAAATGGCGTTATCACCTTAATCGGGCAAGCGGATATTCGGCAGGGCGATGTGCGGCTCCTGGCAGACAAAGTTGAGATTTATACAGAAGGTGGCGGCGGCGGCGGTCTGATCGCAACCAGCGGATTTAAGCGCATGGTGGCCACCGGAAATTTCTATTACATCACGCCGGAGCAGGAAGTGCGCGGCAATCGAGGTGTTTACACCCAAGCCGATGAGAGCTTCGTCGTGACTGGCGATGTTGTTCTCTTGCAGGATGATAGCGTCGTGACAGGCAAGCAGTTGAACTATAATCTGAAAACGCGGGAAGCCAAAGTTGCAGGTGATTGTAATGGCCGAAAATGCGGAAAAGGGCGCCGTGTGTCTATTCTCATTCGGTCCACTGATACCGCGCAAGGCACAAACTAATGGCTGAAGCTGACCCCAGGGTTAAACCCAAAATCATCACGCCGCCAGCAACCGGTTTGGCAGCCAATAGTATTGGCAAAGCCTATCGTGGCCGCGTTGTTGTGAAAGATATTACCCTGACGGTGCAACGCGGCGAAGTCGTTGCACTCATGGGCCCTAATGGCGCGGGTAAGACGACCAGCTTTTATATGATTATGGGACTGATTGAAGCGGACCGAGGTTCCATTTCATTGGACGGTCAGGACATCACAAAGCTCCCTATGTATCAACGCGCTCGCCTCGGGGTGGGCTATCTGCCGCAAGAACAATCCATTTTCCGCGGCCTGACGGTTGAAGAAAACATTAAAGCTGTGGTCCAGCTAACGGAAAAAGACCGCAGCAAATGGGATGAAAATGTCTCTGCGCTGCTCGATGAGCTGAACATTGGACATATCCGAAAATCACCGGCGCTGGCGCTATCTGGCGGGGAACGTCGCCGCGTTGAAATTGCGCGCGCTCTGGCCAGCCGTCCGAGCTTCATCCTCTTGGACGAGCCGTTTACCGGTATCGATCCGATTGCCATTGCCGATATTTCTGAACTTGTGCTTTATCTCAAGAAACGCGGAATCGGGATTTTGATCACAGATCACAGGGTCCGCGAAACCCTAGATATCGTCGATAGGGCCTCTATCCTCTTCCAAGGCGAGGCGCTGTTCGAAGGCACACCGGACGAGATTAGAGCCAACCCGGATGTGCGCAGGGTCTATCTCGGCGAGAAATACGCCTAACCTGATTTAGTGATACCGGGATTTGTCCCAGACTTGATCAAAAGGTTTTGAGCGGCCCGAGGCTTGGACAATCAATAAATGTTGGCGTTGTAAATCGCGCGGCTCATCCACGCCGCAGGCATGGGCAATAATCTCAACCTCTTTGATAATATTCTTGATATAATTATGAACGCGCACGGCTTTATTGGCCGGATTGAGGCCTCTTTGCAGACGGGGATTATGGGTCGTAATGCCGGTGGGGCATGTATTTTTGTCACATTTTAGGGCTTGGATACAGCCAAGTGCGAACATAAATCCGCGCGCATTATTGACCATATCCGCGCCGGCACAAAAGGCCCATGCGACATCAGCGGAGGTGATTAATTTTCCGGAGGCAATGATTTTGATGCGATCGCGTAAATCAAAATCCCTAAGCAGGTCATCCATAAGCGGCAGGCTTTCCCGAATAGTCAGGCCTGTATTGTCAATCAGAGGCAGCGGCGCTGCCCCCGTGCCGCCATCGCCCCCATCGACAGCAATATAATCCGGCGCAGAGTCTATCCCGCGCGCATTAATCGCCTTGAGAAGATCAACAATCGGGCAAACTTGTCCGATACATAATTTTATTCCTGTCGGCAGCCCTGAGACCTCGCGAACACGGTGGATGAGGTCCAAGAGTTCTTCCGGGGTGCTGGCATCGACATGGCGGTTTGGCGATAACGCACTTTCGCCTTCTGTTATTCCGCGAATTTCAGCGATTTCGGCTGTGACCTTTTTACCGGGCAGTATGCCGCCCTTGCCGGGTTTGGCCCCTTGGGAGAGTTTGATTTCCATCATGCGGATGTAAGGGTTTTCGCAAACCTTGCGTAGCTTATCCTCATTCAGAGTTGCGTCTGAATTTCGCGCGCCAAATTTAGCCGTGCCAAGTTGATAGACAATATCGCATCCCCCTTCCAAATGATAAGGTGAGACCCCGCCTTCGCCAGTGTTCATATAGCAGCGCGCCAAAGCGGCCCCATGGGATAAGGCTTGGACCGCAGGTTTGGACAGACTGCCATAGCTCATGGCGGAGATATTAAATAAAGACCCCGGAAAATAAGGTTTGCGCGTTTGCGGCCCGATGATGAAATCAGGCTTAGGCGGCATATCATCTTCTAATTTTGGAAATAGGCCATTCGCAAAAATTGGCGTGCCGGGCGCTAGAACTCTGGTTGAACCAAAGGGAACCACATCACTTCCGTCTTCGCACACATGATCAACCCATTGCCGTTCCGCGCGGTTGAACGGCATCTCTTCTCGGTCCATCGCAAAGAAATACTGGCGGAAAAATTCTCCCAAATGACTGAACAGGGTTCGGAAGCGGCCAATGACAGGATAATTTCGGCGAATGGCGGATTTGCTTTGGGTGATGTCGATGATGAACATGACAACTGCTGCGAGCCCCACCAGTCCGACCAAGAATATAAAGAGAGACCCGAGAAGCGAGAGTCCTGACATCGCAAAACCTCCGAATTCCATCATCATCGACGAATCCGAATCGGCAAAAATAAGCTGAATAGACATAAAGGCTCTCCTTATGCGTCTATGCAGGCCCTATCAAAAGGCTTCAATTCGTTTTTCATAGCGTCTTGGGTTTTAGCGGGTTAAGATACCGCATGAAATGGCTTTTCCGCAGTATCGCCTTTACGCTTTTGGTATTCATCGCCGTCTGCGTTATCGGGGCTTTTATGCCTGCGCAGCAACGTGTGGATGCCAGCACTGTTTTGGAAAGTGATGTCCTTAGCGTTTATGAGATTATCTCTGACCTTCGCTCTTACCCCGAATGGAGTGGTGTCGGCGGCCCAGAAAGTGAATGGGTGTTTGGCGGCGCTGATGCAGAAACCGGGCAAACTGCGGGGTGGAACGTCCAAGAAAATTTCGGGTCCATGGAAATTCTACAAGCAGAGCCAGGGCGTTTTGTCGTGGTTCAGACTATTGGTCCTCTGGGTGAGCAAACAATTTCACTGGCGCTCAGCGAGGCTGAGGCAGGCACGAATTTTCTGATCGAAGCCAAACGTGACTTAGGCGGTTTTCCTTATCTGAACCGCGTGGCGTCTTTGCGCCAGAAATCCAGAACCAAGAAAGCGCTAATCCGCGCAACTGATGGCTTGTCGCAAATGGTGGAACCGTAGCCGCACCGCGCCTGCGATTTTATTCATCAGGCAATTTGTCCAATATCCAATCCAGTGAATCATCTTCGCTCTCGTCTTCTGCGGGCGGAGTTTGCAATGTCCAATCCGGGTCAATATTTGTTGGGCCTGAAGGTGTTAGCCTATCTATGAGATCCGGCGGGCGCGGACCATTATTCAGCGGTGTGTTCAAAAACTCGCGGTCGAAATTCGTATCTTGAAAATCAAGCGCGTTCGTTGACGGACCGCCGCTATTGACGGATGGATCGCCAATATTCACACCCAATGCACTGCGTGACGGGATAGAGCGCGAGCCTGAAATTCGCTCGCCGCGATCTGTGCCTGTACCGGCCATGCCGTTAAAACTCTCGCGCCCCGTCCGGTCTCGACCTCTGAATTTTTTCAAATATTCCGGACAGTCTGTATGGGTTCGGCCAGCTTCCCGGCAGCGGATATCGAGATTGATGCCTTCATAGGCTTTGCCGGGGCCTTCGCGTTGCGGCGCGAGCGACCATCCGCCAGCGCCGGGATTGGTCCGTCCGATTTGCGTGCCGCCGCCGGGCGGGGCAGCCGCTCTTCCGCCTTGGCTGATCGGCCCTTGATTGCCCCCGCCGCGCGGCGGCGTGACAATAGGCTCGTCTAAGGATGAATTTCTGTCGCGTTTGATAAGATCCATAAACGGATCGCTTTGTTCCTGTGGAACAGCGCGGATTTCTTCCGCACGGCTCTCAGGCGCATCCGGCGAGGCGAGAATAGTGGGCGCGGTGATGATAAGGTCCGGCTCTGGTTCTGGTAGAGGCTCTGGTTCGATTTCCGGCAAGGGTTCAGGGGCCGGCGCGGGCTGAGCCTCGGGCAGAACTTCCGGCACAGGTTCCAGAATAATCTCTGGCGGTAAGGGTTCCGGTTCTATCAATTCAGGCAGGGGTTCTGCCTCGATGACTCCCGGTGTTGGCAGAAGTTCGAGGTCCACTGCGGGCAGTTCGGGCAAAGGCTCTGGTTCTGGCTCTGGTTCTAAAATGGGCTCAGGCTCGAAAGTTTCGATTGTAGGTTCCGGTTCAAGCTCAGGGGTCGGTTCAAAAAACTCGATGATCGGCTCTGGCTCAGGCTCAGGACTGGGCTCAGGCAAGGGTTCAAACACCTCAATGATCGGCTCTGGTTCAGGCTCAGGGAGCGGTTCCGGTAAAGGCTCCGGTTCTGGCAAGGGATCAGGTTCCAAAGTCTCGGGCTGGGCTAAAATTTCCGGTGGAGGCGGCGGGGTAAAAACGGGTTCCGGCTCAGGCTCTGGTTCAGGCGGCGGCGGAGTGGGGGTTGGTTCCGGTCTTGGTTGTGGTTCCGGCCGGGGCTCTGGTTTGGGTTGCGGCTTTGGCACTGGGGCAGGCGGCGGCGGCGCGAGTATTGGTTCAATCACAATGGGCTCTGGCTCTGGCTCTAGTTCCGGTTCAGGCTGCGGTTCAAAGGTCACAATCTCCACCGCGATTGGCTCAGGCGGCGCCGGGGGTTTGAGGTCAGGCACAATGAAATTGCCGGACATCGATAGAACGAGCCCGACATGGACAAGAAAAACAATGGCGGCATTGGCGGCCAGACGCTGTGCATCATCGTCCAGAAAATCGGAGACACGATCTTCATCATGATAAGGCGAAAAGCTCGCGTCTCTAGAATCCGTGGGCTGCACGTTCTGCCACTTTTCTCGCCGTTTAAGGGAAAAGCCTATGACGGTTCGGGCATCACGCCAAGGTGAAGAGGGCAACTACCCCCTTAAATTTCAGTCATGGGGCAGGCGGCTCAGGACAGGCCTTGGACAATGAAGAGGAACAAGCCCATCACAGCCGTTCCGACCAATATTGTTTTCTCAAATCTTAATTCGCGCGTCATCATGTTCACCATCTTTCGTTAGGTGACTATATGCTGGGCAACGATGGCGGGATAATGACGTCTCTATGAAACTTCCGTGACCATTACGGGGGCGTCACGTTGGCTTTTCTTGCGATTTCGCCACAGAATTATCGAAATTCCAGACAGCGTTATGAGCGCGCCGAACAACAGAATAGCCGTTAGAGCTTCCTTTAAAATCAGAACGCCTGCGACAACTCCGATGACAGTCGTCATGAGACCGGACGGCGCGACCGTGTGGATCGGCAGTCGCTGTAAAAGCCAGTAATAAGACCCATGCGCAACGAGGCTGACCAGTAGAGCCGAGTATATCAGGGCCAACCCAAAGTTAACACGCGTATCCGGGGCAAATGCTGACATTTGATCTGTTTCCAACATCAAGGTGAGCGGCCAAAGCACCACTGACCCGACCACGCCGAACCACGCCAAGAGTTGAATGGGGTTCACGGCCTTCACCGATTTAACGCTGATAGCGCCTATAGCCTCTGACATCGCTGCGCAGGCCATGAACGCTATACCCAAAGCAAAACCTTGGCCCGCCACATCCGACGGCGTTCCCAGTCCAATTAAAACAACCCCGACAAAAGCTAAGGCGGAGCCTGTAATGCGCCAAGGCCCAATACGTTCGCCCAAAATGAGAACCGACAGGAGTATAGAAAACGGCATATAAAGCTCAATCGTCACCGCAGCGGCGCTGGCTGTGGTGAGTTGCAGCGCCGGAAACATGAAGGCGTAATTAAAGGCGCCAAAGCCCAAGCCACCGATAAGCACGGCTTTCATTTGTCCCTTATGCCAGCGCAAAAACGGCAGCAGGATAATCGTGACAAGCAACATGCGGAGCGCCGCATAGAATAGCGGCGGCACGCCCATATCGACGACCGTGAATTTCATCACGACAAAATGTAGGCCCCAGATCGTACAGACCATCATCAAGACGCTAAATTCGCGTAAGGACATAATTACAGGCTTTCGCAAAGGCAGGCCTGCGCCTATGCCCATGTTATGACCAATACAAGACTTTCAGACCGAATTACCCGCATTGGGACCTCTGCGACCATGGCGATTACGCAAACTGCGCGCGAGATGCGCGCTGCCGGACGGGATGTCATTTCCCTGTCGGCGGGAGAGCCGGATTTTGAAACGCCTGAACATATCCGCCGTGCGGCAACAGAGGCCATGAATTCCGGCGCGACGCGTTATACGGCTGTGGACGGCATTCCCGAGCTGAAAGAGGCGGTCATACAGAAATTCCAGCGAGATAACGACCTCACTTATACGGCGGCGCAGATCAATGTCTCGCCGGGCGGAAAGCCCGTGATTTTCAACGCGCTCGCCGTCACGGTCGGGCCGGGGGATGAGGTCATTATCCCTGCGCCCTGTTGGGTGAGTTATCCGGATATGGTGAAACTCTGCGGGGGTAAGCCGATTATTGTGCCTTGTGGCGCGGCGACCGGTTTTAAGATTACGGCGGAGGCCCTCGCTGATGCCATCACGCCCCAGACGACCTGGGTGATGCTCAATTCGCCGTCTAATCCAACAGGCGCGGCCTATACAGCGGCGGAGTTGAAAGCGCTGGCGGGAGTCCTGCGAGACCATCCGCAAGTCATGATTCTCTGCGACGATATTTATGAACATTTGGTCTATGACGATTTTGGCTTCGCCACGATGGCGCAGGTCGCGCCGGACCTCTTTGACCGCACATTGACCATGAACGGCGTGTCCAAAGCTTATGCCATGACCGGGTGGCGGATTGGTTATGGCGGCGGTCCGGAGTGGCTGATCGCGGCAATGCGAAAATATATGGGCCAGACTACCTCGAACCCTGCTAGCGTCAGCCAATGGGCCGCCGTTGCGGCGCTAGATGGCGATCAAAGCTTCTTGGACGGGTGGCGCAAGACCTATGCCGCGCGGCGGGACCGAGTTGTGGCGCGGTTAAACGCTATGCCGGGCGTGTCGTGTTTGGTTTCCCTTGGCGCATTTTATGCGTTTGCAGATATTACAGCTGTCACAGATGATGACGCGGGATTCGCACTACGGCTATTGGAAGAAACAGGCGTCGCCACCGTTCCGGGCAGCGCGTTTCATGCGCCCGGCCATATTCGCATCAGCTACGCTGCGGCCATGCGGGATTTGGACGCGGCGATGGACCGATTAGATGCGTTTCTAGCGTAGTGGACTTTCCGGCTTAGCCCGGCGTATTGCAAAGATGCGCCTTCACAACCGCGCCGGCTTTACCCATGTCGACCCGGCCCGCATAGGCAGATTTCAGCTGACCCATGATCTTGCCCATGTCTTTCAGGCCCGTTGCGCCGGACTCCTCAACAATCTGAGAAATAACTGATTTCATTTCGTCATCAGACAGAGGTTGGGGCATGAATTCACCAATGATTTCAATCTCTTCACGCTCACGCTCCGCGAGTTCCGGACGTCCGTTATCTTCATAGGTCTTCGCGCTTTCTTGGCGCTGTTTGACCATTTTGGCGAGAAGCGACAAAATCTCTGAATCGTCAATGCCCTCACAGCGATCTTCCGCGCGAGCCGCAATATCCCGGTCTTTTATGGCCGCTGCGACAAGCCGAAGTGTGGAGACGCGAAGTTTCGCCTTCTCTTTCATAGCTGTCTTTGTTGTATCATTTATGCGGGTGCGAAGCGTAGCTGCATCGGACATAGTGGTCGCAATCATATTACCTCGGATGCCCCAAATCCGTATCTCTCAAGGGGCGTTACATAGGCCTATGAGGCGTGTTTGCCAAGGCTTCGCCGCGAATTAGGCGTAAATTCGGTTTTTTGTGTGCATTGCGCATTGCGGCCCTTGCCAATCGCGGCGCGGCCTATAAAAGCTCGGACAGTTTGCCCGCCCGATGGCTTGCCCGACCACCTGCTTGACAAATGGATTTTGCCATGACGCCTTACCAGCCGACCCACGCGCCAACCGCCGCGCTCGTTCTCGCGAATGGCGAGGTCTTTTATGGCGTCGGTATAGGTCATGTCGGCTCTGCCGTTGGCGAAGTCTGTTTCAACACTGCGATGACGGGCTATCAGGAAATTCTGACGGACCCGTCTTATGCTGCGCAGATCGTGTGTTTCACCTTTCCGCATGTCGGCAACACAGGCACGACGGTTGAAGATGAGGAAGCCAGCAGCGCCCGCGCTGAAACGGCGGCCGTTGGCGGAATTTTCCGGGCAGCCGTGACGCCAGCGTCCAATTGGCGCTCTGATGCGGAGCTCGGCGATTGGTTGTCTGCGCGTAAGATTATTGGACTATCCGGTGTCGATACGCGCGCCCTGACAGCCTTTATCCGCGATAATGGCATGCCCAACGGCGTCATTGCGCATGCGCCCTCTGGTGAGTTCGATATTCCGGCCTTAACGAAACAAGCGCAGGACTGGGCCGGACTGGTGGGGGCGGACCTCGCGCAGGACGTGGCCTCTCAATCGCAATTTGATTGGACACAAGCGCGCTGGGAATTGCCCGGCGGCTATAAGGATATTGAAAACGCGAAACGCGTTGTGCTGATCGATTATGGTGTGAAACGAAACATTATGCGCAACCTTGTCAGCTCTGGCCTAGCGGTCACAGTTGTTCCCGCAAAAACCTCGGCGGCAGACATTCTCGCGCTGAAACCGGACGGGGTTGTGTTGTCCAATGGTCCTGGCGACCCGGCAGCGACGGGTGAATATGCGATACCTACCATTCAAGCCTTGGTCGAAGCGGACATGCCTTTGCTCGGAATTTGTTTAGGCCATCAAATGCTGGCTCTCGCGCTTGGTGCAAAAACTGTGAAAATGGCCCAAGGTCATCACGGCGCGAACCATCCGGTCAAAGATCACACAACGGATAAGGTCGAGATTGTCTCGATGAATCACGGTTTTGCCG
>CAZSKH010000056.1:4745-11810 GCA_964607395.1 uncultured Algimonas sp. | reverse complement strand
CACGAAGGAAGAGTGGAAGATGAAGGCCGAGACGATGAAAATCCTCGACCCGTCTGTGAAAGTTTCTGCGACCTGTGTTCGTGTCCCGACCTTTGTTGGCCATGCCGAGAGCATTAATGTCGAGTTTGAAAATGAACTGAGCGCCGATGATGCGCGTGACCTTCTGCGTGAAAGCCCGGGCATTATGGTTGTTGATAATCCCGATAATGATGATCCGGGTTATGTGACGCCCGTCGAATGTGTTGGCGATCATGCGACTTACATCTCCCGCATTCGCGAAGACAGCACGCAGGACAACACGCTGAACTTCTGGTGTGTGTCTGATAACCTCCGTAAAGGCGCAGCGTTGAACACGGTTCAAATCGCAGAGCTGCTGGCGAACCGGAAATTACCGCGAAACGCAAAGTCAAAGGCGGCGTAGGGTCTGACTTGCGCGTAAGCGCAAACGCTTGCCGTCGATGACCCATTTGGGCTGACGGCTCTGACTTCACATTTGGGGCAAATTAGGACTGCCCGCAGGTTCAGCCCCCACGATGGAAGACCAAAATAATAGTTTTGTTTTACGCAAGGATGAACCTGCGGCAGCGGTTTTTGATGAACCGGTAGGGGGTCCCGCAGTTTGCCCTTCCGGTCACCCATATCCGTTTTATTGGATATGACCCGGTTTAAGAACAAGCGGTCTACTCTCAGCTCAAAAGCCCCGGCGCACTGGATGCTCTTAACCCAGGCGCTCAAGCCCACTCTCTCTCGGACCAGTCAGAAAGCGCTAACCTGTCCCAAGTCCGAAAGAACGAGTTAAATATGCGGGATAAATGGGGGGGTGAGGATGGAGTTTCTTGAGTATTTTATAAGCGGTTGAAAATATTTGGAATTTCGGTCGAGTAAGAGGGTTTGAAACAGGGATTAACTTGGCAAACCTCGACCTATTCTGCTGTCAATCTATCTGACTAGCTTTCCATACTGAGGAAAAATCATTCCAGAAATTTCTGACGTCTCCGAGTGTCTTACTCGGAGCGATTTTAAGCCGCTCGATTGTGTCATTTGAAGTGAGAAAACGTGTATTAGTAAAGAGAAGGATGTATAACTAGACCATTGTCTTGAAATATGCTCAATTATGAAAGTCATTGAATAGCGGTCTCATTTGAGACCTAAATTCAAATTCATGATAAGAGCCATATATGCCAAAAATATTTCTAATATGGGCTCAAATTTTAGGGTTAGCATTCATCTTATCATCATGTGATTTGAATCCAAGTGTTGAGGGTATTTGCTTTAAACGACCATCCGATCCTAAGTGCGAGAGCATTCAAAAAGAGTATGAAAAACTGCGAAACACATCCATTTTAGATAGGAAATTAACAAGACAGGATGCAGACCGTATCACTGCCGAGTTTAAACAACTTAGTCTTGAGTTCTCTAATTTGTCTGAGAATTCAAGAAACCTAAATTACTGTATTTCAATTGCAGCCAAAAGCTATTCAAATTATCTAAATGTTATGCTGGAGAGCAAATTATCTCGTAAGAACATTCGTGAAATTTATCCAAAAAATACCTCCAATAGAGCTGACATTCTTTCACTGAATTGCAATTGGAGTTTAGGAGAAGGATCTTTCATCTTCGCGGACTATGTATTGTCAAATGCATACGCCTTAGATAACCCTGATGATCTTTGGAATTTAATTGTTAAATTAAATGATAATGCCGTAGATATAAATTTGGCTTGCCTATTGATGATTGAGAAACCATTATATCCATTTTCGAAAAAAAAGTCGGAACCTAATCCCCTCACTGAAATTTTGATTGAGCAATATTTAAAGTGTAAACTTGAGGGCGACAAATTTAATGAATCTTATTTTGATAAGGCCGCTGAACATATAAATTATGAATACTCCACGTTAGATAAAGAGCTTAGCCATAGTGCTATATTTAGAGAGTAATTATTGAAACTGCGAACGTCCTTCATTGAGCGTTTTAAGCCGCCCCGCTTCGTCACTTTAAGGGAATAGCCGGTCAGGCTATCCTAGAACGCTAACTCAGCTTGTCTGGAATCTGTAACCTAAACCGCGTCATCCCAGGGACAAGCCGTAGGATGACGGGTCGGGAGACGTGTGGACTGGGCGTTCTACCTCGTCTATCTCTGAGATACGAAAGCGGGGACATATGAAATTCCAGATTATTTTAGCTATCGCCTGTGTTGGCTTGATTGTCCCAACTGGCTGCACCGCAGCCCAAGAAACTCCCGCAACTGTGCCGCAAATCACAATGGGGAATGGCGAGAGTAACTCCATTCAAATCGACGGCCTGACGCGTGTCAGCGGTGAGGCGGTCTTTTCCGATACGCGGACGAGCGGCAGTGATGTCTCGACTTTTCGGACTAACTCTACAGGGATCACATTTCCCAAAGTCACGATCGAAAACCCGGGCTGGATTGTTTTACATCCCGTAATCAATGGCAAACCCAATGGAGATATTGTTTCAGGATTTTCCTATTTGGATGCGGGGGAGAATACGGATGTGACGATCAATATGGTTCATCCCGCCGACGCGGGCGCGAAATATCTCGTCATGTTACATAATGATGTTGACGCGGACCGGGTTTTTGATTTCGTCTTTGTTGAGGACGGCATTAATGTCGAAGATCGCGCCGTGTTTGAGGGCACGAGGATGGTCGCGCATTTTATTTCGCTGCCGTGATAGGGCCCTGATAGGCTATTCCTCAAACCCGACATAGCGCACGAAATTCGCATTCTCTTCACGGACCGATTTCACATTATTCGCGGGGAAGTCATAATCTGGATATCCCATCGCAATACAGATCATAATGTTCTGATCATCTGGAATTCCGGCATGTTCGCGCACGACGGCAGATTGCATGATGCCCTGACCATTGATCACGCAGCCGAGGCCATGTTCCCAAGCGGCCAGCACAATAGCATGCGAAAACGCGCCGAGGTCAAACTGACTGATCGCGGCAGGTTCGAGATATTTCTCATAGGTCAGAACGATTGAAACGGGCGCATCGAATTGACGAAAGCCGCGCATCACCCAGTCTTGCCGTTTGGGTTTATCGTCCCGCGCGATTCCCATTTCTTCAAAAAGCTGAACCGCCACATCAATTTGCCGTTGACGATGCGCGCCTTCATATTTCTCTTTCATCGGGAAATCCCGCTTTGGCGGGACCCCGGCCAGCATATTATCAGAGTTTCCTTTACGAACACGGTCGAGTGGCTCGCCCGTTAGCACATGAACAAACCAAGGTTGGGTGTTCATCGACGACGGCGCCCATTTCGCGGTCTCAATAATCTGTTCGATAACATCACGCGGGACAGGATCGGGCTTGTAGCCTCTGATGCTTTTGCGTGCGCGGATGAGTGTATCGAAAGTCATGTAATTAACCTCAAAAGATGTAGGTTTATCTAGCTAGGGTGTTGCACCCTATCGGGTCAATCAATCCTGCCCTGCCGAATTTGCATGGCGAGAATAGATTGCGGTATGCGCTGAATGGGCCATAATCCGAGTATGACAAAATTTAGCTTTATGGATGATTATAGCGAGGGCTGCCATCCCGATATCTTGGCCGCCATGGCAGAGACGAATATGTCTCAGCAATCGGCCTATGGAGTGGATGCTTATTCAAATCAGGCGCGCGCTTTAATTCATGAAAATCTGGATCATGCGGATTCGGAAATTCTCTTTGTCGCGGGCGGGACGCTCGCAAATTTAACATTGATGTCGAGTCTTCTGCGGTCTCATGAGGCCGTTATTTCTGTTCGCCGCGGGCATATTGCGACGCATGAAACGGGCGCGATTGAGGCCGTTGGGCATAAGATTATTACCGTTGAAACGCCGGATGGGAAACTGACGCCTGCGCTCGTAGAGGCTACGGTTACGGCAAATTCTATGGCCCCGCATATGGCTAAACCTCGCTTGGTCTATATTTCCAATGCGACGGAAACGGGCCGAATTTACACGAAGGCCGAGTTAGAGGCTTTGTCACAGAGTTGCCGCGCACTTGGCCTGCTTTTGTTTTTGGATGGGGCGAGATTAGGGGTTGCTCTAGCATCGCAAGACAATGATGTGACCCTGTCGGACATCGCGCGATTAACCGACGTTTTTTGGATTGGCGGGACCAAAGCGGGCGCATTGATTGGCGAAGCGATTGTGATTAACTGCCCCGAACTCGCGGTGGATTTCCGCTATCACATCAAACAACGCGGGGCGTTGCTAGCGAAGGGGCGTTTGTTGGGGCTTCAATTTCGCACCTTATTTGAGAGCGGATTATTCCTTTCGGCCAGCCGTCATGCAAATTCTCTCGCACTGAAATTGTCCGAGGCCATTGTGTCTGCGGGCTATGAGCTTGCGAGCAGCACCCAGACCAATCAAGTCTTTCCCATTCTGCCGAATGAGGTTGTTGATCGGCTGGAAGCTGATTTCGGATTTTACCGTTGGGACACGCATGGGTCTAATCACACCTGTATCCGCCTCGTCACATCTTGGGCGACTCCGGCGGCGCAAGTGGATCGGTTTATTTCCCGGCTCTGACCAGCCGGGCCTCGGTATCTGATTTGGGTCGCCCTAGATCGGGTTACCGTCGGCGTCGATTTCGACCATGTTATAGCCGAGCGCCGCAACTTCGTCATAGACCTTTGCCTTATCGCCGACGACGATCATAATCATATCGTCGAGGTTCAGATGGGTTTTGGCTAGGGCGTCGAAATCAGCCTTTGTCATACCGGCCAAGATGTCTGCTTGCTCATCGACATGATCTGCCTTCAGTTCATATGTCGCCATGCGGGAGAGGAAGCTGAGTTTTTGACGCGGCGTCTCATAGGCGCGAGCATCTGATTGGCCGAGAGAGTTCTGCGTGAAGGCAACTTCTTCTTCGGTTGCGCCGTCCGCATAATAGCCTTTAATTTCTTTCACGAATTCGGTGATAGATTTGGCCGTAGCATCGGCGCGAACACCTGCGCCGGCGCGGTACCAGCCGCCATTTTCATTGCCGCTGAAAAACGACCGCGCGCCATAAGTATAGCCCTTATCCTCGCGTAGGTTCAAATTGATCCGGCTGTTGAACGCTCCGCCCAGCGGGTAGTTCATGACGGTAGATTTGTAATAATTCCCCGTTGCGTCATAGGGCAGGGCGCGTTTGCCAATGCGGATTTCGCTTTGCGCGGCATCCGGTTTGTCGATGAAATAAAGCGTGCCCGTCGCGAGTTGCGGGAAGGCTTTCATTTCAAAAGATGGGACCTCGCCGCCTGTCCAATCAGAGAGAGGCGCGAGCGCTTTTTTCATCGCGGCCTCGTTTAAATCACTGACCGCAACGACGGAGGCAATTTGGGGAGAATAATGCGTGGTATAGAAGGTTTTCACATCATCCAATGTGATATTGGCAACACTCTCTTCTGTGCCTGAATTGGGATAAGCCGTTGGATTATCAGCGCCATACATCATTTTGTTGAACAGGTTTGAGGCCGTGGCAGAGGCTTCTTTATTATTCGCCTTTATACCTTGCAGGGCATTGGCTTTGATCCGGTCAAAGTCCGTTTGATCGAACTTTGGCATAAGCAGTTTTTCCATCGCAATGGCGACTGTTGCGTCTAAGTTTCGGGTTAAAGTCCGAATGCGCATGGTAGAGAACGTATCACCTCCACCGAATGATACGGACGATCCGAGCTTATCCAATTCATTTGAAAGGTCTTCCACGGAGCGTTCTGTCGTAGCTTCATTCAGGAGGGCCGCCGTTATCGTCGCGAGGCCAAGTTTGTCGAGGGTTTCGTGGCTTTGCCCCGCTTTAATCCGCAGGCTGATCGTTGTGGTCGGGACTTCGGTATTGCGCGCGGCGAGGACTTCGATGCCATTGCCAGTCTCAAAGGTGTAAGTATCCGGGGCTTTGATTTGCGGGATATTGTCACCTGCCGGCGGCATGACAGAGCGGTCCAGCCCTTCGGGATCTTCCGGACGGGTCCAGCTGAAATCCTCCTCAGAGTCGTTGAAGTCAGGGATTGTGCGCTCATAACGCTGCCACGTATCTGGCTGTGCAATCATGCTGCTTGCGCCTTTCGGGACGATGGACATAACGACAGCGTTCTGGCCTTTGATATATTGGTTATAGACCCGCATCACATCGGCTTTCGTAACGCTCTCATAGCGCGCGATATCATCGCCAATACCATTCGGATTGTCGCGGTAAGTTTCATAGGCGGCGAGCTGGCTGACTTTGCCTGAAACAGACTCGAGACCATAGATGAGGCCCGAGACGATTGAGGACTTTACCCGTGTCAGGTCATCATCCATGACGCCGCGCTGCTCGAACTCATCAAAGGCGGCGCGCATTTTTTCTTCGAGATCGCCCAGCTTTTGAACTTTGGCAGGGTTCGCCAGCGTGAATAGGGTCAGGGTACAATGGATTTCGCGGCACCCATGTCCGGCAGAGGCTTGAACCGTCAGGCCAGGTTTTTGGATGTTCTTATAAAGGATAGAGGTTTGGCCTTGTCCCAGGATGTTCGCCAAAACGTCGAGCGGCGCTTCGTCTGGGTGATTTGCATGAACCGTTGGCCAGGACATATAGAGCAGGGGAAGCTGCACATTATCTTCGAGGCTGATGTAACGATCCGCATCTAAAGTGATGGGGACAAATTCTGGATCGGCATGTTCTGGACCTTCCGGGATTGTGCCGAAATAAGTCTTCACCCATTCCAACGTTTGCTGTGTGTCGAAGTCACCGCCAATTGTGATGGTCGCATTATTCGGACCATACCATTTCAGAAAGAATTTTTTGAGGTCGGTCAGGCTGGCTCGGTCGAGGTCTTCCAGATAGCCAATCGTGGACCAGCTATAGGGATGGCCTTCGGGATACATGGCTTCGCCCACACGTTCCCACAGCAAGCCATAGGGGCGGTTGTCGACGCGTTGTCCGCGCTCATTCTTCACAGTCTCGCGCTGCACTTCGAATTTCTTTTGTGTCACAGCATCGAGGAAAAAACCCATACGGTCAGCCTCGAGCCAGAGCATTTTCTCGAGTTGGTTGGAGGGGACGGTTTGGAAATAATTTGTACGGTCGCTATT
>CAZSKH010000056.1:0-4735 GCA_964607395.1 uncultured Algimonas sp. | reverse complement strand
CTATTAGTGGTACCGTTCAGCGTTCCGCCCGACTCGCTGATGATTTTGAAATGTTCCTCATCGGCCACGTTCTCAGAGCCTTGGAACATCATATGCTCAAAGAAATGGGCGAATCCCGAGCGGCCCGGTTCTTCGCGGCCAGACCCCACATGATAGGTCACGTCGACATGGACGAGGGGGTCAGATTTATCTTCATGCAAGACAACTGTTAGGCCATTGTCGAGTTTGTATTTTGTGAAGGGAATAACAACTTCATCGCTTGACCCGGCCTTAACAGTTTCGACTTTTGTAATCCCGTCTGGAATATTATACGCCGCCATATCTAGGCTGGGTCCGTCTGCGGCTTTACAGGCAGTAAGCGCTAATCCGATCGCAGCACTCGCGAGCAAGGTTTTGAGTTTAAGTGTCATGTGGGTCCCCTAAAACTGGTCTTGTGTTTGGAATTATATTTCGCGGTCACCGGCAAGCTAACAGAGGGGATAAAAGAAAACTATCCTTATCGTAGCCAAGGATTGACGCGGCGTTTGCCGAAACTCTTTGGTTTTGTAGTAGAAGATTCTGTCGCCTCGCTCATCCGCGACCGAGGCGCGCTTTGCGTGCCGCGCTGTCCGCCGCCAAATTTCACGATGGCATCGATACGTTTGTCGATGGGTGGATGGGTCGCAAAGGCCCCGGCAATCCCGATACGAGGATTGTGCAATGACATTTCCCGAATTTCATCCGGGACATTATGGAGCACCGCTTTACCCGAAATTTTCTCTAGCGCGCGGATCATCGCATCCGGGTCTTTGGTGAGTTCAACCGCCCCAGCATCGGCCATATATTCCCGTTTTCGGCTGAGGGTGAAGCGAATGAGAACGGCGAAAATATAGGTGACCGCGACGATGGCGAGCCCGAAAAAGATAAGCGCGCCCGCATTACCGCCGCCGCTGCGGCGATGATGGTCTGTGCGGCCAAGGTTTGTTCGGAACAGGCCGCGTATGACGCTCTCTCCCACAAAGGCGAAAATGCCGACGAAGATAATGGCGATGATAAGCATACGCACGTCTTTGTGCCGGATATGCGATAGCTCATGCGCGATCACGGCATTTAGTTCGGCGTCATCTAGATTATTCATCAGACCTCGAGTCAAAGTAATCTGATAGTTTTTGTCGCGGATACCTGATGCAAAGGCATTCATCTGCTCGGTCTCTATGACGTTCAACCTGGGCATGGTCATGCCCCGGCTGATGCAGAGGTTTTCCAGCATGTTATAAGCGCGAGGTTCTTCGGATTGGGTCAACGCCCGAGATTTGACCGATGCGCTGATAATGCTCTGATGCGCGAAAAAAGCGATACCGAACCAACCGCCTGCCAGCCCGAGGGTGACGGGCACAGCGGTGGGCATGGTCTCAATCGCGGCTGTTAGACCCGTTTCGAGGCCGCCACTGGATGTGAAGCCTTGGAAAACCACGATGAGCCCAAAGGCCATCAGCACAAGTAAAAGCGGAAAGGCAATCAGCAGCAATGTGCTGCGGATATTATTATTCCAAATATGCGTGTTTAAGCCATAGGCTTGCAGCATGGCAAAAGCCTAATTGTCGAAATTGACTTCCGGTGGAGTTTGAAGAGCAACGCGGCCTTCAGGGGCCTCAAAGAACTCACGCTCTTTAAATCCGAACGGACCCGCAATCAGGACAGCCGGGAATTGCTCGCGGCCCGTATTATATTCCTGAACCGAGTTGTTGTAGAAGCGGCGCGCAGCGGCGATCTTATTCTCAACGTCTGAAAGCTGATCTTGCAATTGCAGGAAATTCGTATTGGCTTTCAAATCAGGATAGGCTTCGGCGAGGGCAAAGAGCTTACCAAGCGCTTGTGAGAGCATGCCTTCCGCAGCAGCTTGACCTTTGACAGATTTCGCGCCCATGGCAGCGGCGCGGGCTTCGACGACTTCTTGGAATGTGCCTTTTTCGTGGGCCGCATAGCCTTTGACGGTGCTAACGAGTTGCGGGACGAGGTCTTGGCGTTGCTTGAGTTGCACTTCGATATCGGACCACGCCTGATTGGTGGTTTGCCGCAGCGCCACGAGTCGGTTGTAAATGCTGATGATCAAGACGGCGAGCACGACAATAATGCCGAGGATGATGAGTAAAGTTGTCATAGGAATCCCCTGATAATACTGAAATTTAATTAGAGCGAAATGCCCCACAAACGCAAGGATTTCCTAGTTTTGCAAGCTTTCGGGTATGGCCGTTGCGAGCCCCGGAAAGGCAATGACCAAGCCGATGATGGCAATTTGTATCGCGATGAAGGGCAAGACGCCCTTGTACAGGGCTGTCGTTGTGACCTCGGGCGGAGCCACGCCGCGCAGGTAAAATAACGCAAACCCGAAGGGCGGCGTTAGAAAGCTCGTCTGTAAATTTAGAGCCATGACGATTCCGAGCCAAACGGGGTCCATCCCTGTCGCGAGCAACGGTGGGGCCACCAGCGGAACGACGACAAACGTAATTTCAATAAAATCGAGAAAGAAGCCGAGAATAAACATCATCACCATGACGAGGATAAAGGCGCCTGTCGGTCCACCCGGCGCATGTTCTAACATCCGCGCGACCATTTCATCTCCGCCCAGCCCGCGAAAGACTAGACTAAAAACCGTCGCGCCGATGAGGATGACAAAGACCATGGCTGTGATGTGCAATGTAGAGCGGGAGACTTCGCCCAGGATACCACTAAATCCCAATTGCAATGTGGAAATTATGGTAAGGACGACACCAACTAAGACGAACCCTGCTCCCAAGAAAATAGAAAGTCTTTCTGCACCAGTCCAATCTGATTGCGAAAGGCGTAGATCTACGCCTGACAAGTCTAATAGGATAAGTGACGTTAGTGATAGGGCCGCGAAAAGAGAAATACCCCGTAGGACTCTAAGCTGAGTTTTAGGTGATTTAATTTTATATATGAAAACTAAAGTTACGCAGCACATAATGAGTAAGACAATCATTATAAACAGTCCCGTTGGGACTGGGATTAGCTTTGAGATTATAAAAGAAAACAGGAGTAAAGCGGATATAAATTTTATGAACTGATTTATAGGGTTTTTTACGGGTCCAACTTCTTCAAGCTTATAACATGCGAGCAAGATTGCCCCCAACGCGCCCAGCGCCGCGCCGCGTGTGGGTGTTGCATAGCCTGACAGGATTGACCCCAACACGGCAATGATAAGGAAAATCGGAGGGAGCATGGAGCGGAAACTCTGCCAAAGCAGCGCCTTGGCATCTGCGCCTTCCGGCCAGTCTTGGGCTGGCGCATCTGCGGGTTTTAGCACGGCGACCGCGAAAATGTAGAGCGCATAGGCGGCGACGAGAATGAACCCCGGTAATAACGCCCCTGCGAATAAATCGCCAACAGAGATAATTTTATCTGTGTCGAGATCATAGCTCCGCTGGGCCTCTTGAAAAGCGTTTGAAATCTGATCAGCTAAAATTACGAGCACAATGGAAGGCGGAATAATCTGTCCCAATGTGCCCGACGCGGCGATACTGGCGGAGGCGAGGGACGGCGCGTAGCCTTTGTTGAGCATGGTCGGTAGAGACAGCAGGCCCATTGTGACGACGGTTGCGCCGACAATGCCCGTGCTGGCCGCGAGAAGCGCGCCGACGAAAATCACAGAAATACCCAGACCGCCGCGCATGGGACCAAACAGCGTCCCCATGTTTTCTAACAAGTCTTCGGCAATGCGGGATTTCTCCAACATCACCCCCATGAACACAAAGAGAGGCACGGCGATTAGAATTTCGCGCGTTATAAGCGGATAAATTCGACCCGGCATGGAGAGCAGATAGACCGGATCAAATGTGCCCGTCAGAACGCCAATGCCTGCAAATAAAAGTGAGGTTCCTGCCAGCGTGAAAGCCACATTATAGCCCGACATGAGCGCGCCGCAGACGGAGAGGAACATCAGCGCCGCGAGAATTTCCGCGCCGCTCATAATGTATCTTCTGATGTTGTTCGGAAAAATGGCGGAACGCCCTCTGGACGGTCGGGACGTGTTTGCCCGATGAGCGCCATGGCTGCCCGCGTTGAAATGGCGAGACCTTGGGCGAGCATTGTTATCGCAAAGACCGGGATGAGCGTTTTCAGAATATAGACCCCGCGTATGCCATTGGCTTCACTGGACCCTTCGCGAATGGCCCAAGCGAAACTCACAAAGCTCTGCGCGTTCCATGTCAGGAGGATGCAGGCGGGGGCGAGGAGTAAATAAAACCCGATAAGATCAACGCGCGCCTTGCTAGTTTCCTGCATACGGGAGAAGAAAATATCGACCCGCACATGTTGCCCTGCGAGCAAAGTTGCGGCTGCGCCGAGCATGATAATCAGGGCTTGGAAATATTTCGCGGACTCGAGCCATTTTGTCGTGGTTACCCCAAAAATAGAGAGGGCGAAGACAGAGGCGGCGACGGATAAGACGAGGAGAGGGAGGAGCCACTTCGCCATTTCGCCAAGCCGAAATGTGAGGCTATCGATTGTGGAGATCAGAGCTTTGCTGACACCTTTAACAATTTCATTTTTTCCGAAAAGAAGATGTACAATCGGCCAAACCAGCAGCGGTAGAAACGCCCATCCTATCGCTTGCAATGCCCCGCCAACCACAGCCTAATTTCCCAGAGCGGCTTCGCGCGCGGCGATATATCGGCCATCCGTCATTTCTGTCCAATAGCGCATTTGATTGCGCGTTTTGAAATAGCTATCCGCGATG
>CAZSKH010000055.1:4199-11912 GCA_964607395.1 uncultured Algimonas sp. | reverse complement strand
CCGTTTATCTTTGGCGGGTTCGGGTTCCTCATGGCCACGGCTGATATTGATCTCAGCCCAACTCAGCAAGTAACAATTTTGGACGAAACCGGACTACACAAGGCCGGCTTAGAGGACGCGTATGATGAGAAACTAGAACGCTTGTCCCGAGGGGCCATGTCCGCCAAAGCGTTTTTCATTCAAGACAAAGAACAGCGAGCCGAATTTCAGCGCATCTTGCGCGTGGATGGAACAAAGGCAGCCCAAGCCTACATCACTGAAAATTCGCTAAGTGTGTCCCCAAATTTCGAACCTCCCACCGCTGAATTCAAATTTGTTGATCCGCCGAAAAACACTCTTGAAGATTTGCTGCCTTACTTAAAGGGCGATGCCAAGTTCACTCTTGATGGAGAACAAGTAATTTTAGGGGGCGTTATTGTTATTAAGGCGGGCGCAGATCCTTCCAGACCTGTCACGCAATATTGGTCAACAAATATCAATAAGTTAGACGCGCCAAATCTGGTTGATAGATATTTGGAACGTTTGGCCCAAGCGAGCTATTTGGAACCCAAAGGCCTCAATAGCACAGACCTTAAGAGGCGAGTCGCATTGGCCCCCGAGACGACCCTGTATAATCCGGTCAAGACGGTTGAAGATGATCAGGGGGTCAACTCCAGTGATACGGTGCCTTTTGCCGTCGCCGCCGTTCTGGCCTTCATGTTGTGGCTTACGGTGTTCTCTGGCGCCTATATGTTGCTGACCTCCATGTTGGAAGAAAAGCTGAATAAGCTCTTGGAAATGATGTTGGCGACAACGCGCTTTTCAGAAATTATACTTGGCAAATTATTGGGTGTCGCCGCACTCACCCTCTCCATGATGGCGCCTTATTTCTTGGTCGGCATAGCCGCTGTCATTGGGTTTGTTTTCTTTGGTCCGGACCAAGATGTTGCCAAAGGCCTTGTGTCCGCTTTCAATGCGAGGATGATTATCTTCCTCCTTATTTATCTGATTTTGGGATATGTTCTCTATGGCGCGTTTTTTATTGCGCTCGGATCGCTCTCCTCCTCCATGCAGGACGCACAGACTTTAACAACACCCATTCTATTTATCCTCATGGCCTGCCTCATTGTCATTCCCGTCGGCATGTCAGACCCGGATAGTCCGCTGCTGCGCATTGCGACCTTCATTCCATTTTCGGCCCCCTTTGCGAATATCGTGCGCCTACCCTCCGATCCGCCGCTTTGGGAGCTTTTGCTCTCCACGGCTTTCCTGACCCTGCTCTGTATCGGGACGATAGCCATGGCTGGGCGGATTTTCAGATTTGGCGTCTTGTCAGGCGCTGGCGCAGAGGTTGTCATCAGCTGGTTCAAACGCGTCGTTCTGCGGCGTAAGGCCTAGGTGACATTTGCGGGCATGGTTCCTATATCTGATGTCATGAGCCAGCCGAATGAAACCCGCGACGCTATTTTAAGAGCCGCCTTGAAAATTGCGCCTTTTGAAGGGTGGACAGATCTAACCCTGAAGCGCGCTGTTCGCAGCGCCGGCTATCCCGACGGCTCTGGCGAATTATATTTTGAAAACGGCATCGCGGACCTGCTCGATTATTGGTCCGACACATTGAACGCCCAAACTGCGCAAGACCTAGCCCTATTAGATTTGGATAATCTGAAAATTCGAGAGCGCGTCACCCAAGGCGTGTTATTGCGGCTGCAAGCGATTAGCCCGCATGAAGAAGCCGCGCGGCGGGCCTCGTCTCGCTTGGTTCTGCCGGACCTTGCGTCCAAAGGCGTTCGCCAAATTTGGAACGCAGCGGATGTGATTTGGCGCGGGATTGGCGACACATCGACCGACGCGAATTACTATTCCAAGCGCGCGATTTTATCCTCGGTCATTGGCGCAACGCTACCTGTCTGGCTCTCAGACCAGTCCGACGACAAAGCAGCCGCCCGCGCCTTTCTCGACGCCAGAATTGAAAATGTCATGGAGTTTGAGAAATTGAAATGGCGCGTCAAAGGCCTGACGAAAAACATGCCCGAGCCTGCCGAAATTCTCGGCCAGCTAAGGTATGGCGGATTAGATTTTTTCACCAAACCCAAGAAAGGCCGCGCGCGGCGCAGACGCTATTCGCGCTGAGCCGTCTTGAGGGCTTCCGTCCAAACGGATTTGGCGAGGTCCTCAAATATATCGGCTATGGCTGTCTCCCAAGTTGAAACGGGAACCCCTTTGTCTCCGCTTTCGCGAATGGACATATCCAATGGCGCGGCGCCTAAATATTCAATATTGAGTTTTGCCGCGTCGCGCTTCGCCCCGCCGCTTCCAAATATATGATGTGAAGACCCGCAATCCGGGCATGTGAAAACAGCCATATTCTCGATCAAACCCAACACTGGAATATCGACTTTTTCAAACATAGCGACGCCTTTACGGGCGTCCAAAAGCGCAAGGTCTTGCGGCGTGGACACAATAATCGCCCCGCCGGGTTTTATATCTTGCGCCAAGCCAAGCTGCGCGTCACCGGTCCCGGGCGGCATATCGATCAGCAAAACATCCAGCGGCCCCCAATCCACATCCCACAACATACGGGCAATCGCCCCTTGCACGAGCGGGCCGCGCCAAACGATAGGGCTATCATCGGGCGTCAAATAAGCAATCGACATGGTTTGAATCCCGTGGGCCTCAACCGGGACAATGATTTTTCGCGGACCTGCCTGAATGGCCCGGGCCTGCTGCCCGCCTGTGCCAAACATCATGGGCAGGCTGGGGCCGTGAATATCAGCGTCCAGCAGTCCGACGCGAAGTCCCGAATTTTTCAAGGCGACCGCCAAATTTGCCGCCATCGTCGATTTCCCAACACCGCCCTTGGCAGAAGAAATTGCCAGAATACGCTTTACCTCACCGTCGCCCTGCACGCCGTCTGGACGTCTCGCTTGATGAGGATTGGCACGCGGACGCCCCCCCATTTGCGGCCCCGCTTTATGCGCGGATAAAATCACTTGCGCTTTGGAGACCCCCTCCAAAGCTTCCAAAGCCTCTTGTGCAGCAGTCCTAACGGGGAAAAAAGCTTCGGCTTGCGGCGGCGGAATTTGAAGGACAGCTTGCAGCGTGCCGTCATTGAACTCCAGTGAAGCCAAGCGCCCAGCGGAGATAATATCCCCCGCCTTTAGAGGGTCCTTAATCGCGGATAAAACCTTCAGCGCGTGCTCTTCAGAATATACCATTATCGCGGCGCGCGCGGCGGCGTTGGTCGTTGGGACGGGCCGCACGCCAAAGACATTTTTCCGGGTCTAGAAAGACGTATTGGCATCTGATTCCCGCTTTCAAAGGCCATGAGAAGATCACCATTGGGTATCACGGAGAAATCTGTCGCCGTTTTCGGCAGAACGCCCATATGGGATATACGCGGTTTGGAGCCGGTCATATCCACGGTATAGGCTGAAACATCGGCGCCGCGTCCGCCCCACTGATCCACAACCCAAAACTGCTGCGTTGTTTGCCCGAGTTGTAACGGCCGGTCTGGGAGGATCGCCAGAGGGCCTGAAAAATTTCCAACTGTTTCAAAATCGCCAGACGCATTGTCGTAATGCAATATAGCCCCCCCCGAATGAAGAGATCGCGAACCTGGCTTTCGTAAGTCATACCCCGCCAACCAGCCGTTGGGACTCGGATGTGCCGTTGTCAAAGCGACACGGGGCAAGGAAACGCGCGTGCCATTATCCGTGATCATCCAGCCAGATTCAAAAAACGGCATTTGCGCCCGCATATCGTCCAGATCAAACTCTGGGATGGGGCATTTTCGATTTTGTGTTTTCGCAGGCGGGAGCTTCAAGCGCTGACGGGCCAGCGTCGCAATCGCCCTAACGGGGTGGTCAATTTTGGCGCGAATGAAACGCGCATGCACCGGTTTCGCGCGGCGAAGGCCTGCCGAAAATGTCCGTAAATCATCAGATTGGAGCAGGGCTGTTGTGACCGTGTCTTTGACCCGAGGATCCAGATAATATTCCGCGATACGATCCCGATTTATCCATTTTTCAGTGCGCGCAATGTCCCAAATTTGGTCCATAGCCCTCTTAGCCTTCACGGCTCTCAGATAGGGTAAATACTGCGTCTCCACGGCAAAAGGCCGACCTTTAATCAAAAATGCAAGCGCTTCAGCTCGAGCAGGTGTGAGCTCAGGAACCGGACCGTCAGCGATCATGAGCAGCCCGTGTAGACCGCTCGCGCGGGCAGACACAGACAGTTTCGGGTCGCCCGACATATCTCGCGCGAACTTTAGGTAAAACCCATCTTGGCGAGACCTGTGACGCAAGGCTAACATCTGCCCGGCAGCGCGGGCTTGCGTAGAGGTTTCAAACCCCTGCATCTCCGCCAAAAGCATATTAAACGCTTGGGCCGGATTATTCCGATAAAGCGCGTTGTAGGCTGCGGTGACGATTTGAGTATCTCCACTTCGCAGTAGCTCTGCGAATTGTTTCTCATAGCCTATCGGATTTAGCCGCGCCAAATATGGTGCAGCTTCTGCAATGGGGTCCTGCTGTAGGGCGGAAGTCAACGGCACCTGTACCGCTTTGGATATGGGGGCGCGTCTGGCATTTGGTGGCAAGCGACGAAGCGCTGTGCGAACTTGCTCTCGGACATCTGCATTCGGATGCCCCAAGCTCCGCAAGAGCAAGTCTCTCGACATCGGGTGCCCATCTCGCAGCAATGGCAAATAGATCTCGGCCCTGTCCTGAGTCCATTTCGCTTGAATGCGCTGTCGGTCCTGCGCCGTTATAGGTCCGAGATTGGCGATCATATCGGCAATATCAGCCTGACCCTCATCACTTTCCAAAACCGTGAAGAGCGCGCGCTTGCCCTGCGGGCCAAACCGCCGAAATTCGACCTCTAAAACATCATAGTCGAATTCCGACGCATCATGTCGGCGAATAATATCCACGCAGGCTTTCAATCCCGCGCAGACTGATCTTTCTTCAGGGGTCAGATTGCGAGCATGAGCAGCTTGGGTATTTGCGCCGATAAGGCAGGCTGACAAAGCTGCCGCTTTTATGAAATTTGAGAGTGACACATCTGTGCCATAAGTGATGCGAGCCCAAGCAACAAGACACCGAAGAGGATTTAGGCAGAGGTGATATCCAGCAAAAAAGGCGCAGATCCCGATGGGACAATAAAATCAACCTCAGGGGAGGATTAGATGCCTCGGCATCAGGACCTGCAACTGCACTCTTCTCAACACGCATATTTGGCCTGCCTCATATTTCAGGAGGCGCGGTTTAGGTTCAACTATCCGCCGAAGCCAGATGGTACGGCTTCGTGAGTGGGAATTACGGATTCCAAATCATATTACGCGAAAGATCCTAGACCTCACTGCAACAACCCTCAAAATTTCGGGTCGACTTGATCAGCCTAGGCACAGAGAATCGTGAAACCTTCTTAGAAAAGCCCTAAAGCCGTTCAAATTCCAAGATATGTTGAATCCCCATTTCATCCTCCGCTAGGAGTGCGGCACAGCTTTATGAAATCCTCTTCCCCCTCGCACCCTACGATCGTCGGGTCATTGGGATTTTCAGTGTGGATTGATGGCTGCAACTGAAAGGCGAGCCTCTTGCGAAAATTCATTAGCGTGCCACCTCCGGAAGATGTCTCAAGTTTCAGTCCCTCGGAGCTGTTTAGATTTTATTTCCAAATCGGTCGGTGGACAGAGGATAGTTTTAGCGACGACCTGCAAGCCTTTACGCGAGGCAAACTTGTCAGCACAGTCACCATTAGTAAGTGGAAAAACAAAAACGTAATTCCGACACGCTACTCTGGGGCTTTTCTAAATTTGATTGAAAGCCAAACTGAGCCGGCCCTGGCAAAAGAGTGGACGACCGCCTTTGAAACGGTGTGGGCGCTGCATTCCGCCGGGCGAACACAGACCAAAGTTCAAACAGACCCATTGGCATTTTCCGATGCGGTTTGCAGGCAGCACCGCACGTGGATCGCCCAGCTTTATTCGAAAAAGCATCCTGATACGGGGCTGTCTCCGGCTGATATCTATGTCCCCCTCCAACTGAGCAGCCATGAGAGTCCAGATCCTTTTTGCGTTGATAATATTTTTGAACGCCTCAACCGGCCCGAAGAAGCGCCGGGTTGGATTTTTGTGAGCGGCGGTGCCGGTGCAGGAAAATCAATGACCGCATTGCATATGGCGCGCGAATTTTGTGACGGGGATATTTGTCCTATCTATGTGCGCGGAGGACGGCTCTCCAATATCGACATTGATATCACCGATCCAACCCAACCCATCGGTGACTCTTTTTCCATAAAGTCATTTTTACGGTATTTTCGCGCCTCCTCTTTCAATTCGGCCTATCTGTTACTGGATGGTTTGGATGAAATAGGTCGGGGGCCGCAGAGCGCTAACACTGCGCTTAGCCAGTTGATCGCAGAGCTACAGACAGAGCAGACGGTTTGCGCCGCGCATAATAAGAAACTCTGGATCATCGCCTTCGGACGAGAGGCGCACATGCAGTTTTCTGCTAATCAAATCTCGGAAGCGAGCGTGAGCCAGTTTTCATTATGTGGTCTTGATGGCCGGACGCGCAGTTCATCAGGTCCTTTAAATACCATCCAAGGCGATGACCTGCGCCCTCTCTGGTGGAAGACATATCTCGCCGCGACTGGCAACTTTGGTGACCCCAGCCTTCCCCATTTCCTAACAACGGAATATGATGACTTCGCTGAGTTCGGCACCGATCCGCTTCTGACCTTTCTCATATGCCATGCCGCACTGGAACATCCTGACGACAGCCGAGTCAAAAAACTACCGCATGAGCGGGTCAACGCCCTGACTTTTGCGTCAAATAGAAATGAAATCTACGCGGCTCTCTTGGACCGCCAAGCTCATAGAGTGCGCCGCCACTTACCGACAAAGCCGTTGCTGCGGGTCCTACAGCATGTGGCGTTGGCCGCGTGGCAAAATGGGGAGGCTCGGCATGTCTCATTGAGAGCCGTTTACGAGAGCGCTCAGGACGAAGAGACAAAAACATCGCTCCGAGCTCTAGGTTTTTTTGAAACGCCAACGCAGCCGCCGCCAGACATCATGATGGCGAGTTTTTATTATCGTCTATCACAGAATAATCTCCAGGCCGAAACAGCGACAGAGCAAGGGGTAATTGAGTTCACACATAAAACCTTGGCCGAATATCTGGTCAGCACGCTTTTATTGGATCGATTCACTGCGCTTGTATCCGCCTTTGGCGAGACGGGTAAATTCGAGGCTGCTCTGAACGATTGGGCCTTCGTTTCAAGGCAAGGCATTCACAGTCCTAGTTTGGCTGACTTTTGTCAGAAAGAAGCAGCTCTTCGGTTTGAGGACTTGTCTAAAATCGATTGGGACACGGCCTTAAAGGTCATTAGAGATCATATCCCCCGCGCCATATTTGAACACAACAACTCAGTGTCAGGCGTAGGCCTGATGTCTGAAATTAAACACTCTAGCGGCCTTTTATTTTTTATATGGTCCTGTTTGAATTTGGAGCGCTATAAACGCACGGGAGAACATTTTTCATTGCCCAGCGAAAGTTCGCAATTTGGAGTGTCGCATTTAAAAATCATTCAACGACCAAATGGATTAGATTTTAAATCTGGAACGCTAATTGAGCCCACACTGCGCGACCTCTCCTTTTTGACGCAAAGTCTCTCAGCGCTGCACCTGAAATCCGCCGATATGAGTCAGCTAAGTTTTAGCCTCGGCCA
>CAZSKH010000055.1:0-4099 GCA_964607395.1 uncultured Algimonas sp. | reverse complement strand
CTCATGCCAACACGTTCTTTTACCCGACCCGAAACCCTTCGTGGTCTCTTCTTTCGATCCCTCTTTGTCAGAAAGCGGCTGTCTTTCTGCACACCGGTAAAAATCTCATCGATATTAAAATGACGCGGCAGGTTGAATCCACTTGTATCCGGCGACGCGATGTCCTGTCCTTCATGCGTTTGATTTTAAAACCTATGGCGGGGCTGATCGCGCTCGCGGTCTTTAAGCCGAAAAAACTCGGTCGTCCGTCAGATCACTTTTCGGATATTTATTCTCGCCTTTGGGATTTCGCTGAACATTCGATTTCCCATCGAGATTTTGAACTGCCGTCTTCACAGGCAAAGGGACCAGTTAACCGGGTCAATGAACTGCTGGCAGATATCTACGGCGGAGACTTTGCAAGCCTGTCCTTTGGCGGATCATCAGGCGCGATGCTGACCTTATTGACGGCTGTTTTCCCAAAGCTTTATACCAATCGAGATCTAATTTTATTTGATGATGTCTGCCATCAAAGTACAATTGGTGGCCTAATTTTTGGCCGCTGGAAAGCCATTCGGTTTTCGCGCGAAAAAGCACCGAACCATGAGGCGGTCTACCCCGTTACATTTGACGCGGTCAAAGCCACCCTCGACCGCCATGGCCCAGATAGATTTGCAGCCATCATTCTGGTGTCCCCGTCTTATGACGGATTTCAGTCGCCTTCGGAGGCGGTCAGAATTTATGACTATGCGCAGCTCCACGGCATATCCGTCATTGTTGACGGCGCGTGGGACGCCCTCCGGTTTCGACAGCCAGATTCCAAAACACCCAGCTTGTCATCAATCTGTGATGTTTGGATTACGAGCCCGCATAAGCGCGGTCTCACGCCCTCCAGTTTGGGATGTATGCTTACCCATAATGAGACCATCGCAAGGCTTTGGGATGAGGCTTTGGACCTCGGGTTTCGCTCCTCTAGCGTCTCATTTGTCGAAATCATGATTGCCGAACACCGCTTAGAGCAAATCCATCGTGGCGATTGGAGTGCGTCTTTTGATCAAGCCGAACGCGCTGCCAAAATGCTCGCAGGCCGTATTCACGAGGTCCATCCGGACCTGCATATTGTTCAGCCCGTCGATGTTGAGGCCGAAACCTATGACCCCACGCATATCCTCATTAGCACAAGTGACATTCAAGGGTTAGATGCGCGTCTCTGGGCCGACGTTTTGGCCAGTGCCTTCGCTCTGGATGTGGAGAAGGCGACCGCTACCACATTGCTTTTACTCTGCGGCTCACCTGCACATTTGGCGCAAATGGATGACATTATTTCCTGTCTAAAAGAGAGCCTAGATATGTTCCTCAAACAAAGCCGGAGTGCAGACAATGCGGCCTAAAAAAAATGAGATCATTCGCGCATGGGACGCTTTTTCAGCGCCGACAGAACGGGTCGAGTTGAACGCTGCAATGGGAAGGGTCGCCGCCACCACCATTCGGCAATATCCGCCGGGTATACCTGAAATTATCCCGGGTATGCGGTATTCCCCGCAGAGCATTAAATCGCTGGAAGACGCTCATGCCGCAGGCAGCGATATTATTGGCGTAGATATGAAAGCGGATAGGATGGTGGATGTTCTTAAGACGAAAGCCACTCGTAAAAATAAATTAAATATACAAACCTTTGATTCGCAATCCATATCCTCCGAGGTCGCACATGAAATCGCTGATTATTTCCGGCAGAGTTTCTGCGCGGCCCCTTATTTTCATTTCGCATTCCATGAAAGTGACCCCCTTCAATCCCTCCCGCATACGCTGGATTTCAATCCCTATACCGTCAGCACAGCGCTATCCGATCCAATAAAACGCAAAACCTGCCAAGAGAGCCTGCGGGAAACAGCCTATCGGGAAGCCCTAAAAGACGGATCGCCAAATAATCTGGACTCTATCATTTTGCCCGATGGTTTTTTTCGCTGGACCGACAAAGAGATTTGCCGGCGTCAGATCCAAGACAGATTAACTGACCCCGGATATGTCACCTTGGTGAGGGACCGGGCACAGGGTAAATTACGGGGCTTGCTTCACTCAAGAGTTGGAACAGTGGAGAGATTATTTCACAGCGAAGAATGGTCAGACCCGTTGCATTTCAGCACCTATAAAGATGATGCATTGCGAGACGATCCGGAGCGGTTCTTCGGCCTTATCGACTATCATTTTGGTCTAAAGCCAGGTGATCCCGTCATGACGATTTCCGCGCAGGTCCTTGACCCTGACATCCAAGGCGGCGAAAATTTTTACGAAATGACCCGGTCCATGTCGTTGCGCGTCAGCCCTGAACATGCGGAACTTCCGTTCCTAAGTGAAATCCCATCTTTCGGAACCGCTCACACGTTAAATACCGCGCTGACGGACCGCGTCATTTTTGGGCTTTTGAAAAACGAACATCCTGTCGTGTTTTGCCGCAAAACCGCCGAAACGCTTTTTCCTTATATCGGCGATAAATCACATTGGCATTATGCCATTCGAAAAGCGGTAAGGCAGAAACAGCAATATCGGAAACAGTATTTTATCTCCGAACCCACGGATCATAGCGGCGTTACCGTCAGACCAAATGGGAAATTGGGTCTCGCCGTTTTTGCGACAGAAGATATTCCCGCAGGGAGCCGAATTGCGGTCTTCACCGGCGAAACTTACCGTTCAAAAACAGCGTTAGCTTTGCCTGAGATTATGCGCGATCACGCTATCCAAATCGGGCCTGAGGAATTTGTATTTGGGTATCAAGGCCTAGCGCATTGCCTCTGCCATTCCTGCGACCCCAATTGCGGTATTCGTAAGCTAACCGAGATTTTTGCCGTGCGAGATATCGCATCGGGGGAACAGTTAAGCTGGGACTACCGGTGTTCGGAAAATTCCAATTGGGTCATGACAGACTGCTTATGTGGCAGCGAAAGATGCAGCGGAGTCGTCGCCAATTTCGAAAGCCTACCCGCAGAGATAAAGTCTGAATATCTTGCCAAATCAATGGTCTCGGAATGGATTATAGCGGAATTGCCGCGTTAAGGTGACACCCCCTTGAGTTCAGCCGTGTGATCTCCCAACAGGCTCAGAAAACCAAAATGTTGGTCGAGTAGCCGCGTCGGCGTGTTCCGATTTGGGTCTGTTCTCAGATCTAATTTGATAATCGCCCTATCGCGAATCATCGCCAGGTCCTCCTTTAGCGTGCTCGCCGTAATCCCCAAATCTGCCGCCTGTTGATCAAAACTTTGTAAAGGCGAATTTATATATTTCCGAAGGTTCAAAAGCCGGCTTTCGGTCAAACCAGATAAGAGCATGAACATTTTTTTCAATCGGAGCTCATCAAAAATACCGGATCGATATAGCCAAGCCAAAGCGAAAGGAAATGAAGCCAATTCAATTTTCACATGATCAAATGACACCCAATCCCTATTGTTAATATCACCCATATAATCGAAAGATAAAAATGTGCTCTCATGACCCGGGTTCAAAAACCCGACAGAGATGACATGATGGATTCCATATTTGAGGCAGTGGTTCACAAAAAGAGGATGATCCTCAACGCGTTCCGCCCGGCGAACATGCGTATAATTTAAAGCCCTGCCGGGGTTTGCATAAACCATAGGCGACAAGTCATCCAGATGAGCATGTTGCATATAGCTCATCAAGCTTTCTTCTGGCAGGTTCCACGCGACAGAAACAATATCTAAAATATCGCCTTTTTCAGACAATTTTATCTGACTTGTCGTGCAGAATTCATAGGTAAAATCCGGAAAAATATCTTCAAAAACTTGGTTCTGAAATTCGGAGAAAGATACATTGCCTTCCGCGGTTACAGGCGTGGTTTTAGCCACACGCAGGATTTCATCCAATGATCCGGGGGCGAGCAACCTCTTAATCGAGTGCTTATACTGACGGGAGACTCCGTTCATCCTATACCTACATCCAATGTCTAATCGAGGCTGTTCTGTGATCCTCGACTTACACCCACATGCAAAATCGGGGCTTCACTTTCGCACGACAAGCGCAAAATAGGAAGCGGAGATAAGGAAAACTTCGCGGGTCTGGTGGGCGATACTGGGATTGAACCAGTGACCCCTACAATGTCAATGTA
>CAZSKH010000054.1:0-11918 GCA_964607395.1 uncultured Algimonas sp. | reverse complement strand
TGCGGGCAAGTGACCGCGAGGTCCTAGAGGACGTGGCCAACCGCATACGCACCAAGATCGGATGGGTCTGGGAATCGGGCGAAAGCGATAGCGCATTCCTGCGCGCCTATTACGCAGCTCTGCGCGGTCGTCTGGAGTCTAAAATGTTGATGGGCGTTCGCCGCAAAGACAAGTTTGATAAACGTTAGGGTCAGGCCGTCAGAATTAGGGCGTTAGCACTCAATCACATTGACGGCCAAACCGCCCTGACTGGTCTCTTTATATTTTGAGCTCATATCCAACCCGGTCTGGCGCATGGTCTCAATGACCTGATCCAGACTGACTTTGCCAACGCCGCTGCCATGCAGGGCCAAACGCGCCGCATTGGCGGCCTTTACCGCGCCGATGGCATTGCGTTCAATACAGGGGATTTGTACCAAACCGCCGACCGGATCACAGGTCAGGCCAAGGTTATGTTCCATGCCGATTTCGGCCGCGCTCGCCACTTGTGCGGGGGTTCCGCCCCACACAGCGGCAAGGCCGCCCGCTGCCATAGAGCAGGCCACGCCGACCTCGCCCTGACATCCCATTTCTGCGCCTGATATGGAGGCCCGCTGCTTATACAGCAGGCCGATACCGCCAGCTGTGACCAAGAAGACCCGTGTTTTCATAGGGTCAGGATTGGCCATTTCATCACAACAATAGTGACGGATAATGGCGGGGATAATACCCGCTGCGCCATTTGTTGGCGCAGTCACAATTTGGCCGCCGGCTGCATTTTCTTCGTTCACCGCCATGGCATAAACATTGAGCCAGTCGAATAATATCTCCTGTTCATTCGCCCCGGGCGCGCTGCGTAATTTGCTCCAAATATCCGGCGCGCGGCGGGCAACTTTCAGGCCCCCGGGCAGCTCGCCTTGCGTGTTTAAGCCCCGCTCGATTCCGGCCAACATGACAGATATAATTCGGCTCAACTTGGCCTCAGTCTGCGCGCGGGGTCGCCGCGCATCTTCATTTGCAAAAATAAGGTCCGCAATACTCATGTCATGCTGCGCGCAAAGTGACAGCAGCTCTTCCGCAGAGCCAAATGCATAAGGCACGGCCCCGCCCCCAACAGAGACCTTATCATTCTTTGCGGGTTTGGAGAGCTGGGTATGGCTGGCCGTAAACCCGCCGCCTGTTGAGTAATAGGTCCGCGTGTAAATCTGATCGCCTGCCGCATTAAAGGCCTGCATTTCCATTTCATTCGGATGGAGGTCCGCCGCTTGTTCATAATCCAAAACAAGGTCTGTGTCCGAGTCGAACTGAACGCGGCGCCCGTCACGGGTAAACCCGCCTTCCGTTTTCAGGGCCGCAAGCGCGGCTTCTGCGGCGTCTATATCTATTGTTTCT
The DNA here is from genome assembly GCA_964607395.1 of uncultured Algimonas sp. GTDB lineage: Bacteria > Pseudomonadota > Alphaproteobacteria > Caulobacterales > Maricaulaceae > Litorimonas. The sequence continues at coordinate 10,547 of CAZSKH010000054.1, read as the reverse complement.
GGCTTAAACCCTAGCAGACCCAATTGACCCGCGCGCGGCGTTCCGTGGCCAATCCCCGTAAAGGCCAAAGACCCGCGAAAAATCATCCGAATTCGGTCGGTCTTCTCTAAATGTCCCATTTGCCCCAAGCGCTTCCAGAACCTCTGCGAAATCCGCATAGGCCCGACGGTATGGCTGGAAGAGGGGCCGATCCCAATTCGAAAAATGTCGAGTATAGACAGCATAATAACCGCTTACTCGCACTCCGCCGTATCTGGCAATACGCAAACCTCTCTCACCTAATCATTTTGAGGGGTCCCAAGGGGTCATTTGCATTCACACTTATTCTGATTTTAAAAAAACAAATAAAAACAATCCATTGCCCTAGTTCATCCGTAGTAATAACAACCAGCTGCTCTGCATCCCCCCGTTTTCGCTTTTTGAGCTGAAAACGAAATAGCATCGAGCGACTGGATGACGCTGCGCCGATACTGGCGCGCGCTAAGTTAAATCTACGGAGGAATTATGCCAACCAAGACAAAAAAAATGACGACTAAGGAAAATGTGGTCACACTGACACCTGACGTTCAAACCCAGATCGAAGCCCTGCGCCAAGACATTTCATTGCTTGCAGAGGCCGTCAAAGTTCAAACCAAACATTCGGTGACGGAACAGACAGCTTCAGCCAAAGCTGCGGTCACCGAAAAGGCAGACGAAGCAAAAGCTAAATATGACGAACTGTCGACCAAAGCAGAGACCCATATCAGGGAAAAACCGCTGACCTCTATGGCGATTGCAGTCGCGGCCGGCATGTTTCTTGGCGCAATCACCCGGCGGTAGATTAGATGGCGCTTGCCCGAACACTCTTTGCGCTTGCGCCTTATATCGTAAAGGCACGTCGAAGTAGCCAAGGTAGAAAATGGACGTCACAGGTCTTAGCCCGTGGTTGCCTCACTTTGGCCGGCCTATTCTTTCTGACCGCTATTTTTGTCTGGATGACAAAAACCTATGGGGCAGAGTTTGGCTGTTTGGCTGTCGGGCTGGCCTTTTTGATAGGCTGGCTTGTCATCTATTTCACCTCTCACCGGCCCCGGAAGAGCGATAAGACGGGCGCTAAACCGATTGGACCCAGCTTGGACGAGGATGCCTTGGCCGACCTCATTCCGGACGAGTTACAAAACGACCCTCGGGTTGTGTCACTCGTCGAGAAAATTAAAGAGAACCCCATGGGATCGACCGCAGCCGCAGTCTCCTTGGGCTTTCTCATTTCCACCCAAATTATAGGAGATTAATATATGACTTATCAAACATTAGATGGCGTGACGCATATCGCCAAAATCGACGCGCGTGCGGGCCGCCGCGTGAAAGGCATGACGACAGTTTTGGCCGTTTCCAGTGTAGCCGCCGCAATTTTATTGGCCCTCGCCATCGGCTTTTTCGTCTAGGCAAGAGCAAAATTACCGACAAAAAAGCCGCCCATCTTGGGTGGCTTTTTCTTTATCTGAAAACCGGATCGTCCAGACTGCGGAGTTTTCTGGAATGGAGCGTGCCGTTTTCTGCGCCTGTTTTCAGAATTCGCATGGCTTCTAGTCCAATGTTCAGATGTTGCGCGACGCGGGAGCGGTAGAAGACCGCCGCTGTCCCGGGAAGTTTGATCTCGCCGTGGAGAGGTCTGTCAGACACGCAGAGCAACGTCCCGTAAGGCACACGGAACCGGTAGCCATTGGCCGCAATCGTTGCGCTTTCCATGTCAATCGCAATGGCGCGGGATTGATTTAATCGCGGCCGCAGCGCCGCATAGCGCATTTCCCAATTTCGATCATCGGTCGTCACCACTGTGCCTGTGCGAACATGGCGTTTCATCTCTTGCCCGGACAGCTTCATGACGCCGCCTATGGCTTCTGTCAGAGCGATCTGAACCTCTGCAATTGTTGGCAGCGGGATATCCGGCGGCAGCACATCATCCAGCACTTGGTCATCACGCAAATAAGCATGAGCCAAGACGAAATCGCCAAGGACTTGCGACGAGCGAAGCCCCCCACAATGGCCGAGCATCAACCAGCAATGGCTACGCAGAACTGCAATATGGTCGGTAATTGTCTTCGCATTGGAGGGCCCGACGCCGATATTAATAAGCGTCACGCCCATGCCGTCTTCCGCCATGAGGTGATAAGCTGGCATTTGCGGGAGTTTGAAATTCGGGTCTGCCTCAAAGCCTTCGCGGTCTTGAATGACGCCCTGCCCCGGTGCGCAAAAACCGGTAATCGCAGGGTCTTTTCCGACGACCTCACGCGCATGTTCGACGAACTCATCCACATAACGTTGGTAGTTAGTGAAGATAACAAATTTCTGGAAACAATCAGGCTGCGTCCCAGAATAATGACGCAAGCGTTGCAGCGAGTAATCCGTGCGCAAGGCCGGGAACAACGCCAGTGGATAAGGCTCATCTGAGGCCCGCTCTTTCACGCCATCGGCTAGATCATCATGGATATGCGTGAGATCCGGCAAGGGGAAATGCTGCCCTATGGCAGCGGAGCGTTCTGCGGAAAGCTCAAAAGAAGAAGGGTCAATCGCAAAGACGAGCGGGATTTTTACATCAGACGGCCCGACATAATATTCGACCTCTCTCACGACCTCGATACGTCCCAATTGATCGAGGAGATAGCTTTCAAAAATATCGGGCGCTGTAATGGATGTGCCATACCACCCGGGTCCTCGGATTGAGACAAAGCTGGAAAATTTAACATTGCCGCTTTTCTTCTTCCCAATGCGAACAAGCAAATAAGGATAAGTCGGCATGGGGCCAGCGGGACTTTTCCCGGTCGCCGCATAGGCTTCAAAGGCTGTATTTAGATCCTCAACCGCGCCATTATACAGACGCCCCAATTCACGAAGGGCCTCATCCTTGCTCTCACACGGGGACAGATCGTTGAAAAAAGGAGGGATGTGGCCAAGTAGATTCAAATCAAAACTCCATAAGTCTAAATAAATTTTTCAGGCCCTATAGGTTTTCAAGTCGATTGGCCAGAAGAAACGTCATGCAGAATTGTCACCAACGCCCATCTATAAAGGAGAGAGACCTATCAATCCGGCTACGGCAATCACAACAGAAGCAATCGCTGCGCTCATAAAGTTTGATAGGTTCCCGGCTAGAACTGTTTTCAATCCGAGTTTTGAAATCTCCGTTTTCCGTTCTGGGACAACAGCGCTGAGGCCCGCAATCAAGATCGCAAGGCCGCCGAAATTCGCGAAACCGCAAAGCGCCAGAGTGATCGCGACTTGGCCTTGTTGCGAGAAATCATCTTTCACGCCGGTAAAATTAAAATAGGCGAGGAATTCATTGAGGATGACTTTCTCGCCGAGAAATTGCCCGGCGCGCGCGGACTCATCCCATGGCACACCGATCATCCACGCCACAGGCCTGAACAGCACAGAAAAAATGCCTTCCAGCGATAAATCCGGACGTCCAAACCATCCGCCAACGCCGCTCAATATGCCGTTCAAAAGCGCGATCACGGAGAGCACGGCCACCAACAAAGCCATGACGGCCAGCATAATTTGCAGACCGGTCATGGCGCCATTGGTCAGCGCCTCAATGAGTGAGCCGGCCCGGCTGCCTTCAACGGACTTGGCCTCCTCGCTATCAATATCAAATGGGGTTTCTGTTTCCGGGACAATGATGCGCCCCATTAAAAGACCGCCGGGCGCGGCCATTAGCGCCGCCGTAATCAGAAGTTTCGGATCAATACCGATGGCCGAATAAGCCACCAAAACTGTGCCCGCCACAGAAGACAGGCCAAGGCTCATCATCACAAAGAGCTGCGCGCGGGTGATTTTGGGCAGATAAGGCAAGACCGTCAGCGGAGCCTCCGCCATGCCCACGAAAATATTGGCGGCGGCGCAAGTAGATTCCAATCGGCTGGCACCGGTAATCTTGCGCACCACGGACCCAATGCCGCGAATGATCCACGTCATTATGCGCAGGTGGAACAAGACAGCGAATAAGGCAGCAATGAAAATAATGATCGGCAGAATTTGGAAGAAAAAGATGACATTTGTGCCGCCTTTTTCATCCCCTAACTCCCCGAACATGAAGGTCGTGCCCTCTTTGACGAAACCTTTCATTGCTTCAACACCAGCCGACATCCCGCTAAGCACAATATCGCCCATTGGCGTCAGCAAGGCGAAAACGGCAATCGCAATTTGAAGCGCCAAGGTGCGCGCGGCGAGATCATATCGCACGGCGGATTTCGTTTCCGAAAAAAGCCAAGCCACAGCTAGCAATACAACGATACCAATTAATCCGGTCATAGGGGTGTTCCTAAGTTCGGCACGTTTGTCCCCTAGGAGACCCGTGGGCGCAAGGGGCGCGGCCATCACGAGATTGTGGACAAAGCGTCAAAGCCACATCCTGACATCCAGCAACAAAAAAGGCGCCCCGAAGAGCGCCTTTAAAAATCTTGTTTGGAGCAAGTGCACTAGAAGTCGTATTTGGCACCAAAGCGGATTTCGTACACGGAAGCCGCATTTGTTGAGAATGGAGACAAGCTACCATCTGATTGACGAACGCGCGTATTCGGGAAGTCAGCTTGCTGCAAGACGCCCCAATCACTGTTTATCAGGTTCGTCAAATTGTCGATTACCATAAAGACTTGTGCACGATCTTCAGACCGCAATCCAGGAAGGTCTTGGCTAATCCGAAGGTCAATCTTTGTCCAAGTCGGCGACGTAAATTCGTTACGCTCCGTACCTGGTTCCAGCAAACGGTTATTGCTCAAGAATGGCGTAAATCCGTAAATGTTACGTTCCTGACGGTTTTGAACATTCGAATAGGGACGACCAGACTGTGACAAGAAGAACGTATCAAAACGAGTGTTATAATTTTTGATAAAATCTTTCTCATAACCGATATTCGCCGTGAAACGATGTTTCGTGTTGTAGTTTGACACGGCCACAACTTGCTCTTGCGGGTCTGTGTAAACACGGTTGTTATAGTTAGAGAACGCCACAGCACTTGTCATAGGCTGCGTGTCTTTCGCGTCAGAATAGGCATAGCCAACGCGAGCTGACCAACCACTGTCCCAATTCTTGGACGCGCCGAGCGACGCAATGAAGCCACGGTTGTTTTCGTCAGCATTCGTCAGAACGAAGCTATCCAAAAGCGGGCTGTCATAAGTTGGGTAAGTTACCCCATCAACGACGCGCGTTCCTGTCTGAACGAGATCTCCGCGTTGGACGATTGCTGTATTTTCAGCTTGGGACCAAAGCAGGTCACCTTGGAAGAACCAGTCGCCACCAAAGAGGCTTTCACCTGTGTCGAAGTTTGGAGCCCAAGTTGCCCCGATAGAGTATTTCCACTCTGTCGGAATTTTGAAATCTGGGTCAAGATAGTTGATTTCAAAGTTACGACCTTGGCCGGTCGCCACATCGTCCGCCAATTGTTGTGGCACCGCGTAACCTGGCGCATTTGGTACGCCGTCTTCAGCCAGCGTATAATCAAGGGCGAACAGGTCTATGCCGGCGCCGAAATCGCGCAAGCGGGCGCCAACTTGGGTGACGTTGTTTGAGCTATAGTTATTTGACAACCATACATTCGGGTTACCGCCAGAATAGCGACCCACGCCGCCGTGGATTTCAAACGTATCCGTGGCCTGATATGTCAGACCAACACGCGGCTGGAGAATATCGACCCCATCAAAGTTTTGCGCGTTTGAAAAGCCATAGCTTGCAACGAACTCAGGGTTTTCGACGGGCAAATCGTCAGAGCTGTACCAGTCATAACGTAGGCCAGCGACCAAGTTCAACTTGTCGCTAATGTCCCAATCGTCCTGAAGATATATCGCGTTACGTGTGTAACCAAATTCAGCTGCGGCATCTAATGGGTTCAAAGACGGCGCATTGTTGAATTCGATTTGGAAGGCACGCCCAGCGCGGAAGTTATCCAAGCCAGCAAAACGCACCTCAGTCTGAGCCTGTTGGATGAACAGGTTAAAGACATTCAATGTTTGCGTTTCCGCACCGAAGGTGAAGGTGTGATCCCCAACGGTGTAGTTTGCGCGCGCAATGATATCGAAAACATCATAATTCAGGTCGTTGGCTGAACGCGAGTCGTCGCCGCCGAGATATACGTCAATACCATTGTCGAGCTCGATACGGAATTCACCGAAATCCGTCCCGCCAATTGTTTCCTGACGATTATCAACATCTGTGTAGCTGGCACGAAGTTCGGTTGAGAAATTATCTGACCAGTCAGAGAAAAGCGCACCTGTGTAAGTGAAAAGCTCTGTCCCGCGCTCATAGAAGTGATTTGAGAACTCTAACTCATTTGGGTCACCGTCAGAGCGAGCGATGTTGAAGCCGTCGTTCCACTGGAATGTCCCAGAGGCGCGGTGGTTGTTGCTGATGTTCCAATCGAGTTTGACCAAGACTTTTTCATCGGCATTCGGGAAGTTGTCCGCGATGAAGCCAGGGTCATATTGGTAAATGTCATTTGAGATTTGAACAATTTCATTGATTGTGGACTGATCAACCGAATTCAAAGTGACGGATGTATTTGGATAGGTGTTTGCACCTTCGAGCTTTTCATAAGCGGCAAAGAAGAAAAGCTTATCTTTGATGATCGGGCCGCCGAGCGTGACGCCGTAACGGATTTCATCAAACTCACCAAATTCAAAGTCCTGACCTTTGGCTCTATTTCCGATCAGGGAGTCATCTGTGTAGTCGATAAAGGCCGATCCGGAGAAAGTATTCGTTCCGGATTTTGTCACCGAGTTGATGTTACAGGCTGTGAAATTGCCATAGATAACATCCAAAGGTGCCAGCTCAACCGAGACTTGCTCTAGCGCATCAAATGGGAAAGGCTGACGTTCCGTTGGATAGCCGTTTTGGTTCAGACCAAAAGCATCGTTCAACTGTACGCCGTCTAGCGTGAATGAGTTAAAGCGTGAGTTTTGGCCCGCACACTGAATAGCGTTTGTGCCGCCGCTGCTTTCGTCCACAGCAATGCGTGGGTCGGAGCGAAGAATGTCAGTAATATTCCGATTAATGGCTGGTGAGTTTTGCAATTCACCCAATCCAAAAGTCGCGTTTGGTCCAAGTGCAACATCGGCCGCCACTGTCCGCTGCGCCACAGCAATGACTTCATCGGCAATGTTGCCCGCATCAAGCGCGAAGCTAAGCTGTGTTTCATTACCCAGCACGAGAGAAATGCCCTCAACACGCTCACCTTGGAAACCACTGGCAGAAACAGTCACGTCGTAAAGACCTGAAACTGATAAGTTTGGTGCCGTAAAGGCACCCGCCGAATTGGTTGTGGCAACACGTGAAAACCCGGTCGCGGGGTTAACAATCGTTACGCTTGCGCCCGTGACAGGTGCGCCCGTGTTAGATTGTACCGTACCAGTGATGCTGGACGTGGTGACCTGAGCATGTGCGACGCCTGTGGTCGCTGCGAGAGTCAGGACGGATGTCAGGGCAAGTGTGCTCGCTGACATGACGGCGCTGAGGCCGAGGGAGGCGAATGATTTGTTCATTTTTGAGGACCCATATCTGGTTCGAGGAAGTTTGAGCGTCATGTGGCGCAAATATATGACAGGGATATGACACGCAAATGTGAGAACTCGTGATGTCAAAAGTTACCCACATCCCCGCGCCCCACGCAAAACCTCGGTAAACCCCTATAAATATGGAGATTCTGTCATGTCGTACGGTGCGGAGGTCGGATTTATCCCCAATTCTAAAATTCAACACCGTGTGTTTTTTTGCGCGCTGTTGCCCTAAAAGCACACCATGTCGTCATTGTCCCCTCTCCCTGATTCTCCCCGCATTTTGGCCATCGCCGGCGGGAGCTGTTCCGGGAAATCAACCCTTGCCGCTTATCTGCGAGACTATGTTGGTGCTGAAACCTGCCGTTTGGTCCGTCAGGATGATTATTATCACGACATCCGTGAGCGCGGCGGTTCGCCCATGGTCAATTTTGATATTCCAGAAGCGCTCGATTTTGATTTGTTGCGCGAAAATTTACTGGCTTTCAAACGGGGTGAAGCCGTCGCTCTGCCCAATTATGATTTCACGACGCATCAACGCCGCACGCCGACAGAGCCGCGCAATCCGAGGCCTCTCATTATTGTCGAAGGTATTCTCCTGCTCGCACAGCCTGAGCTTCGCGATGTCTTTGACCATAGCGTTTTTATGCGCTGCGCGCCGGAGCTACGCCTCTCGCGCCGATTAGAACGCGACACAACCGAACGCGGGCGGTCCCGCGATGATGTGCTGCGGCAGTTCCACGACCAAGTCGAACCTGCCCATCAAGTCTTTGTCAGCCCCTCGCAAATCCACGCGGATCTCGTTATCGATCAAACGCAATATATTACGAATATGACCCGCGTCGTCGAATCCGTCGTGGCCTTGGTCAATTCCGGCGCGTAAGGTCGAGCCGAAATAAGGAAAAGACCCCGCATGGAACACCGCGCATTTGGCATTATCGGCATTGTCCTGATCCTCTTCATCGCTTGGGTTGCCTCTGACAACCGCAATTCCATACGCTTACGCACCGTCGGGGCCTGTTTCGCGCTACAGGTCGCCATCGCGATTTTCGTCCTCTATCTACCTTTCGGCAAAGGCGTGTTGGAATTTGCCGCCAATAAAGTCTCGACGCTTTTATCTTATGCAGATGCGGGGATTGGATTTGTCTTTGGCAATCTCTCCGATTTGGAAGGCTTCTCCTTTTTGGTGCGGGTCTTGCCGATCATCATTTTCTTCGCTGCGCTAATGGAGGTCCTGTATCACCTTCGCATCATGCAGATCATCGTGCGCATGGGCGGGTCCGCCATTCGCTGGCTGACGGATACGCGGCCCGTTGAGAGCCTGAACGTGATTGCCAATATTTTTGTCGGCCAGACAGAAGCCCCGCTTTCGCTGAAACCTTATTTGCCGAGTATTTCAAAACCCGAGCTGTTCGCGATCATGGTCTCGGGGCTCGCGTCAGTCTCCGGAACCGTTCTGGGCGGGTATATCGCGCTAGGTATTGAACCGAAATATCTACTGGCCGCCTGTTTCATGTCCGCGCCCGCAGGGCTCCTCATGGCGAAAATGATTATGCCAGATACGACAGTCGAAACGAAAGAAGAAAAAATACGGACGGCGAAAGAGGTCTATGCCATGGCGGAAACCGGTCCCCGCCACCCCAGTATTTTTATGGCGGCCGCCGTCGGCGCGCAAAACGGCGTCAGCCTCGCCGTTGCCATTGGCGCCATGTTGATTGCCTTTATCTCACTCATCGCCCTACTCAACGGATTGCTCGGCTGGGCCGGAGGCTGGATCGGTCAAGATGATCTATCTTTGCAAATGATGCTGGGTTGGGTGTTCTCTCCCGTCATGTGGGCGGTTGGCGTGCCATGGTCTGAGGCTCAATTAGCCGGCGGCATTTTCGGGGAGAAGCTGGTCATCAATGAGTTCATCGCTTTCGGGTCATTGATTGAAGCCGAAAGCTCCCTGTCGCCCAAATCCGTCGTCATCTTGTCTTTTGCACTTTGCGGTTTCGCCAATATAGGCTCAATCGCAATCCTGCTCGGCGGGCTTGGCACGCTCATTCCTGACCGGATGCCGGATATTGCCAAGATGGGCGTCAAAGCCGTTTTCGCCGCCAGCCTCGCCAATCTCATGAGCGCGGCCTTGGCGGGCATATTGGTCGGACTATGACCGCCCGGTTTGAGTGCGTTCCCGCACAGGGTGAGATCAATTTTGAATCGCTTCCTGCAACACCCATCTTGCCGCCCTTTGCGACATTTGACGTTTTTTTCATTTCAATTTAGAAACATGATGTGCCGTGTTTGGCGCGTCTTAAGTGGGGACAGAAAATGGCTGGCAAATCAGAATATGAAATGAAACAGGTTGAGGCCTATCGCATCGCCGAAGCAGACGGATTCCGTCAACATCCTGACGTCTATTGGCACCAAGCCGAAACAGCGCCAAGCACATCGAAACCCCGAAAAAAGCCCGCAAAGAAAAAAGTGGCCACAAAGAAGAAAACGACCGCCCCAAAAAAATCAAAAAAAGCTAAGCCCGCCAAAAAAGATAAATTGACAGTCATCGAAGGCATCGGCCCAAAGATTGCCGGGCTGCTCAATGCAGATGGCATTGTCACATTCGCGGATTTGGCGAAAACCAAAATCGGCACATTGGAGAAAATCCTAAAAGCCGCCGGACCTCGCTTCTCTTTCCACAAACCCAATAGCTGGCCAAAACAAGCAAGATTGGCACGCGACGGAAAAATGGATGCGTTGAAAAAATTACAAGATGAGCTGGACGGCGGACGATAGCGGGTATCCTTTTGCAAGGACACACATCAAATAAAACAAAAAAGCCTCGCTTGATGAAATCAAACATTGAGCAGGGCTTTTTTATGTGGCGCCCCCGCGAATAAACATGTGCAGATTTCCCCTTTGGTCAGGACCCATAGGCGCGCAAAAACGGCCGCTTAGACATCAGCAGTTTCATCCCCAAAGGAGACCTTAGCTCTCTTAAGAAAACAGTCCTTTTAGAGCTCAATGCTTTCAGATAATGCCAAT
>CAZSKH010000053.1:7146-11923 GCA_964607395.1 uncultured Algimonas sp. | reverse complement strand
ATGTATTTTTTGGCGGTGGAAGCCGAATTCAGCTGGAAAAGTGAGGATTGTTTTCTATTTATTTTATAATGGCCTGAAAAGCTGAATAACTTTGTCGCCGACATTGAATATGAAACGCGTATATATCTTTTTCAAACCTGTCTTGGGACGCCGCGCTCAAACTCAACGACCCAAAACGAAGACTGCCAATCCTGTCATCAAAACTATATTGATCACAATCATGACGCCAAACGGGGGATTGCCCGCTGTGTTTTTCTTCACGCTGTAAACAATATAAGCCAATGGAACTGTCCCGATGAGGCCAATTAAACCGATGGCATAGCCCGCCCAATCCTCGCCATTGCGAAAAGGAATAAGAAGCAAAACCAACATAAATCATCCAACAGACAGCCCAAAATATCCGCCGCCATTCAAAAGCGCCTTGAGCATGAATTTGTATTTTGGATCAAAATCGTAGCCATCGCAGCCAAACCGTAAAGCTAGAAAGTTAACTGTCCTACTTTTCGTTCATGTAGTCCCCTTATCTAACCTACGCACTCTGTCTTATTCGGCGTCGTTTCCCACAAATAAAACTCCCCTTCCCCTGCGGCTCGCTCTAAACCCTGTCCATGTCTTATGTGACCAATACCCTCACCCGCTCTAAAGTCTTTCACCAATCTTGGCCTATTATGCTGGCCAATGGGGCTGCCCCGGTTGTTGGGATTGTGGACACACTCATGGTGGGCCGCTTTGTTGGTACGGGGGCGCTGGCCGGGATTGGATTGGGCGCTGTGATTTACGGCATTGCCTATTGGGGGTTCGGGTTTTTGCGTATGTCGACCGCCGGCCTGGCTGCGCAAAGCGACGGCGCAGGCGCGGAGGCCGAAGTCCAAGCCCATATCATCCGCGCGATCCCGCTGGGCATCGCCATCGGATTATTTATTTTCGCGCTTCAAATCCCGTTGCTGAAAGGCGCATTCGCGATCTTCACCGCCAGCGCAGAGATTGAAGGCAGCGCGACCGATTATATTCGGGCGCGGCTGTGGGGTCTGCCCGCGACGCTTGGCACAATCGCCCTAATGGGATGGTATGTCGGGATTAGCCGCGCCGGCCTCGCGCTGGGTTTGCAGATTGTTTTGAACATCGTGAACATCATTCTCTCGCCAATTTTTGTGATTGTGCTGGGCGGCGGCCTTATCGGCGTCGGCCTCGCCAGCGCTGCCGCCGAATGGGCAGGATTTGCAGCCGGGGTGTTTCTGATGATCCGCGAAGTGAAGCGGCGAGGCGATTGGCGTCCGGGGGCATTCACAAAGAAAGTTCTTTTGGCGCGCGATGCGCTCTCCAAACTCGGCGTAGCGAATGGGAATATATTTATCCGCACCATGGCGCTGACCGTCGGGTTTAATTTCTTTGGCAATGCCGCCGCAACGGAGGGCGAGACATTCCTCGCGGGTTATCATATCCTCATGCAGATGATTACCATGGCGGCACTTGTGCTGGATGGGTTCGCACATACCGCCGAAGCCGTGACCGGCGCGGCCTATGGGGCCAAGAACCGAGACCGTTTTGACCGCGCGGTTCGGTTGACGAGCGAGTTCTCTGTCGGCTTTGCGATATTGCTGGGGTCACTTATTTATCTCGGCGGACCATATCTCATTCAACTCCTGACCATCGACCCCGCCGTGCGGGAGAGTGCCATGACCTATCTGCCCTATTGCGCGCTCGCGCCGGTGCTGGGGTTTGCCGCATACCAGATGGACGGGATTTTCATTGGAACCACCCGCACCGCCGCCATGCGCAATGCCGGTATTGCCGCCGTCATTCTTTATATTGGCGCGCATTACATCATCTACCCCCATCTTGGCGCGGCAGGCATTTGGGTCGCGTTCTTATTTTATTATGTCATGCGGGCCGTGACGCTGGCGGTGGCTTATCCCTCCATTCGCAAACATATGGAGGCCTCTCATGTTAAATAGAACACTCACTTTCAGTCTGGTTTCTCTCGGTGTTTTGGCGGGCTGCGCAGAAAATCCAGCCGCAACGCCCATCGCTGTCGTTAGCAGCCAATGTGAATATCTGTCTTCAACACAGCTGCGGATTCAGGGGGCAATAGATGATACAACAACTGCCTGCGTGAAGGCTGGCACCCCTGCAAGCGTGGAAACTCTTCGGGTCGATACACCCGGCGGAAATATTAGAGCCGCTATAGAGATTGCACGGAGCTTCTCCAATCGCCTGCACATCATCGTAGAAGGCGAATGCAATTCATCCTGCGCGAATTATTTTATTCCCCTGGCGGACCGGCTGACCTTTATGCCGGACTCAGTCCTTGTTTTACATGGGTCAGCGGATCAAGGTCTTGTCGATACGAGCCGCGCGACTCTTACTGATAAAGCCTTTGCGGCAGTGGTCGAGACCCACGCACGTCAAGCCGCATTTATGAAAGATTATGGCATTCACCCGGGCTGGCTAAAAACTCGGGACAGGCATGACTATGAAAATTCGTCACTCGGGAAACATCTGGAAGGCAAGGTTTGTCGATAGGAAGTTATTCGGGCCTATCGTGATGGAGTATACGATTGTTTATGAGCCCCTTTTACGAAGCTGCTTTCCGGACTTGGATATCGAAGGGATTGACGAAGCTGGCTTTCAAACTTTCAAACAAGATACGCCCTTGCGGAAATCCCTGCTCAAGAAGAACTTTGTAGGGTCAGGCACATTGCGCTGTAATTAGCCCGCTCCCACAGCCTGCCCAATATTCTCAAACCCATCCGCTTTTGCGCGCGCCTCTATGTCTGCGCAGATTTCCGCAACCAATTGCGGGCCGTGATAGACGAGGGCTGAGTAGAGCTGCACGGCTTTCGCGCCGGCTTTGATTTTGGCGTAAGCCTGCGTGCCGCTGCCAATCCCGCCAACGCCAATTAAATCAATCATGCCATCCGCCGCATCGGCGAATTCGGCGAGGATGCGCGTGGATTTATCAAACAGAGGCTGACCGGATAATCCGCCGCCCTCACCACTATGCACGCTTTGCAAACTGTCGGGGCGGTCCAGCGTTGTGTTGGATACAATAATCGCATTCATGCCATAGGTTCGTGCTTGTTCGACAATCCGGTCAATTTGCGTAACATCGACATCGGGCGCGACTTTCAGGAAAATCGGAACGCTGGGCTCAGCTCCGGTTAGGGCTGTGCGCGTTTCCGCAATCCGACCGAGCAAGTCTTCCATCTCATCCGCGCCTTGGAGCTGACGCAGGCCCGGCGTGTTGGGCGAGCTAATATTGATCGTGAAATAATCCGCATGCCCCCACAGGCGCGTCAGGCCCGTGACATAATCCGCCGCGCGATCATCGCTGTCCTTATTCGCGCCGAGATTCGCCCCCACTATGCCGCCTTTACCTTTGCGCGCACGCAGACGCTGTGAGAAATGATCGAGCCCCCGATTATTGAACCCCATACGGTTGATAACGGCTTCGTCCTCGACAAGGCGAAAGAGGCGCGGCTGCGGGTTTCCCACTTGGGGACGCGGCGTGACCGTGCCGCATTCGACAAACCCAAACCCTGCGCCGAGCATCGCATCTGGCACATCGCAATCTTTATCAAACCCGGCTGCGAGTCCGACCGGATTTGGTAGCTCCAATCCGCCAACGGATGTCTTTAAAACATCTGATGTAATCACCCCGCCCTTCGGCCCAAAGCCTGCGCGCAGGAGTTTCACCGTTGTGACATGGGCGCGCTCAGCCGGCAGGCGGCGCAAGAGGGCGGTTCCGGTTTTATACATCAGGCTCATGGTTAGCTCCCTTTCAAGTCAGTCGGCAGCGTATAAACACCTGCATCAGAGGAGACCACCCACACGTTCCCGACGGCTGACAGGGGTAAGTCAGAAAAGAGATGCGGAAATTCTGCCCCGCCGCGCGAGATTTCATATTTCAAATCCGCGTCAATCGCCGCCGCGTCAATTTCAAGCAAGGCGACCTTCGCGTGATCTGCATACCACTTATCCAGCGTCTCTTTCAGCTGCGCCGCGCCAGACAGATGAATAAAACCATCGGCCAAATCGACGGGCGAGCCTGTGAAAATGGTATCTGCCTGAAACTCTGCCCACTGATCCAGTGTCAGAGCTTTATATATATAGGGGTCACGTTTCATCTGATTCCTCTTTTACCCGATTTCCTTTGCGCACAGCCATAAGGCATAGCGGACAGGAAGGCGCACAGAAAATGCGCGCGGCTTGTGTGCTCCGAATGATGCGGCCAAACCGACTCGCGTCAGTCCTCCCCTATCAGCAAGGCAAAGTCACGAAACAAGTCTGGAAAGGGAACTCCAATGCGTAAATTCGCGAAAATTCTGAGCGGGGCCGCAGCAATCGCTGTGTGTGTCCCCTCAATAGCCCTGGCGCAAGACGCGCCGGATCCGGGTCTTTCGACTCAATTTATTTTCAACACACTTCTCTTTCTCATCGGCGGCTTCCTCGTCATGTGGATGGCGGCAGGCTTTGCGATGTTGGAAGCCGGATTTGTCCGCTCCAAAAATGTATCCATGCAGTGCCTGAAAAATATCACCTTATACTCCGTGGCGGGCATCATGTTCTGGGTTGTCGGATATAATATGATGTATGCGGGCACGACCCCGTATTTCGGATCACCTCTACCTTATCAGATGGACTTTGCAGCCGCAGGCGATCTCGCGGCCATGGCCGCGGACGGCACCAATTATTCCTCTTGGTCCGATTGGTTCTTCCAAATGGTGTTCTGCGCGACGACGGCGTCGATTGTCTCGGGTACTGTGGCGGAGCGGAT
>CAZSKH010000053.1:2649-7136 GCA_964607395.1 uncultured Algimonas sp. | reverse complement strand
CTTCTTTATCTTTGTCGTGCTTCTGACCGGATTCATCTATCCGATCGTGGGCAGCTGGGAATGGGGCGGCGGCTTCCTCGACGGGATGGGCTTCTCTGATTTCGCGGGGTCAACTTTGGTTCATTCCACAGGCGGCTGGGCGGCTCTGATGGGCGCAATCATCCTGGGCGCGCGCAAGGGTAAATATGTAGATGGGAAGGTCATTCCGATCCCCGGCTCCTCTATCCCATTGGCAACCCTTGGTGTGTTTATTCTGTGGCTCGGGTGGTTCGGGTTTAACGGCGCGTCACAATTGGCGTCCGGAACCATCACGGACGCGGATTCCGTTGCGAAAATCTTCGTCAACACCAATGTCGCCGCAGCAGCGGGTGTCATCATGGCCGTTGTCTACACCCAACTTCGCTATAAGAAGATTGATGTTACCCTTGCACTAAACGGCGCTTTGGCGGGTCTAGTCGCGATTACGGCAGAACCGCTTACGCCGTCTGTTCCAGTCGCCATGCTGGTCGGTGCGATTGGTTCGCTTCTCGCCTGCCTGACTGTGCCGCTTCTTGATAAGCTCAAGATTGACGACGTCGTTGGCGCTATTCCGGTCCATCTGGTTGCTGGCATCTTCGGCACGCTGGCCGTGGCTTTCACCAACGCAGAGGTCAGCTTCATGCCGCAACTAATCGGCGTCATCGCGACAGGCGTCTTTGTTTCGCTCGCCTCCGCAATCATCTGGTTCGCCATCAAAGTGACCATCGGATTACGGGTCAGCGAAGAAGACGAATATGTCGGCCTTGACCAAGCTGAGTTGGGCGTGCCTGCCTATCCTGAGTTTGTGAATAGCTGAGGCGTTAAGGCGGGGCCGCCCCCAAAATGGCTCCGCCAAACCCAATAGCTCGGTAAGGGGCGCAGCTTGCCAGGCCCGCCGCCGCACATAAACCGTGCGGCGGCGGGCTTTTTTCGTCCCAAACATGTGCGTCGCCAAGGCGCGCACAAACTATCCACGCCTACGCACAGAACTGGGGCGCGTGCTGCTTTACGTCTCTCCAAAACTAAATGGGCAGGGGAAAGCTATGTCACGAATTTTCAAAACAGCTGGATTGGCGCTCGCCGCGTCAACGGTGCCGTCACTCGCAATGGCCCAAGACGCGCCCATGAATTCAGGCGACACCGCTTGGATTCTTACCGCCACGGCGCTGGTTCTCTTTATGAGCTTGCCCGGTTTGGCGTTGTTTTACGGCGGCCTGGTCCGGGCGAAGAACTATCTGTCTGTTCTGATGAAAGTTTACGCGATTGCAGCGCTTGCCTCTATTGTTTGGGTCATTGCCGGATATTCTATCGCTTTTGGCGGCGCGAATGGGTGGTGGGGCGGATTGGATAATCTGTTCTTGAAGAATTTATCGAGCGGCGAACTCGTCGATGGACTCGCCATTCCTGAAACGGCATTTTTATCGTTCCAGATGACCTTTGCGATTATCACGCCAGCTCTGATCGTTGGTGCTTTCGTCGAACGCGTTAAGTTCCTACCTGTCATGATCTTTACCGCGCTCTGGCTCCTCGTCGTCTACGCTCCGGTCACCCATTGGATTTGGGGCGGTGGATGGCTTTCTACATATGGCGGCGGTGTTGTTGATTTCGCAGGCGGCTTGGTCGTCCACGCGACAGCGGGTATCTCCGCACTTGTTTATGTCTTCATGCTCGGCAAACGCAAAGGCTTCCCACATGATCTCGCGGTTCCGCATCGCCCTGCCATTGTCATGATCGGCGCGTCCATGCTTTGGGTCGGCTGGTTCGGCTTTAACGGCGGCTCGCAACTCGCGGCGGATGGCGGGGCGGGCATGGCGATCCTAGTGACGCATATTTCTGCGTCAGTCGCCACCCTAGTTTGGGTCGCCATCGAAGCGATGACCAATAAAAAACCAACCTTGGTTGGCGCGGCGACGGGTACAATTGCAGGACTGGCGACGGTCACACCGGCAGCTGGCGTCATTGGACCGGGGGGCGCATTGCTCATCGGTTTGGCTGGCGGTTTGGTCTGCTATTTCGCGGTCCACCTCATCCGCGTGAAGTTGAAAATTGATGATAGTCTTGATGTTTTCGCAGTTCATGGTGTTGGCGGTATTCTCGGCATTTTGATCCTACCGGTTCTATCTGCTGAATTTCTTGGCGGAACGGGCCAAGGCGTCTTCACGACCCAACTCGTCGGAACGCTCGCCGTAGTGGCTTGGTCTGCGATTGCCAGCTTCCTGATCCTGCTCGTGCTGAAAATGACATTCGGCTTGCGCGTCACCGAAGAGCAAGAATTTGAAGGTCTGGACGTCAGCCTGCACGGCGAAAGCGCTTATAATTAGGCCTGCGCCTCATTTGAGATTTATAAAAAGCCCGGGCCGGTCTCGGGCTTTTTATTTGACCCGATAGGCATATAGTCCTATTCGCCTCTCATGTTATCTCATGGTGAAATTTGGGGCGCGATTGATCGCCTCGCGCTCAAACTCTCTATCTCGCCGTCGCGCCTTGCGCGCGATGCGGGGCTAGACGCCACCAGTTTCAATAAATCCAAACGCGTGACGTCCGCTGGCAAACCGCGCTGGCCGTCGACCGAATCCATTTCCAAAGTCCTCCATACGGTCAATATGGATTTCGAGGACTTTGCCTGTATGGCCAAAAACAAAGGCGCGTCCGGTCCCGCTATTCCCGTCATCGGCCTCGCCCAAGCCGGGGATGAGGGGTTTTTTGATGATGCGGGCTTTCCCTGCGGCGGATCATGGGAAGATATCCGCATCCCGGGAGAGATGGATGATAATGTCTATGCGCTGGAGATTTCGGGTGACAGTATGGACCCGGTGCTCCGCGCTGGCGATAAGGTCCTCGTCGCGCCCAATGCAAACGTTCGCCGCGGCGACCGCGTTGTTGTCAAAACGCTGGACGGCGAAGTCATGGCCAAGGAACTCCGCAAGCTAACAGAAAGCGTCGTCGAGCTGGCCTCCCTAAACCCCGAATATGAAGACCGCAGCCTCCCCCGCAAACACATTCAATGGATCGGACGGATAATTTGGGTGTCACAATAAATCGATCCAGTGAATCGATTTATTTTGGCACCGAAGCGCGTCAGCGTTTCGGCCCCAAAGCCTTCAATAATCGGGAGAAGATATAAACCGTCGCAGCGCGGTCGCGCGGTGTCAAAATAACATGTCACACCGACATGGCCGCAGGTCATCCAGTGCCCATTCCGTGGAACCGGCGCAAAAATGCCACCCCAGAATTCTTACGCAGTTTTCACGGAATAAACACCGGGCGGCTTCACCGCGACGGTGTGACTTTTAATTAAACGACGGCTTTTTCCCATCCATAAACAGGCCGGTAAAATCGCGAACAGCCTCGGGATCATCTATGTGCGCGAGGGCTTCCCCCGCATAGGTTTTGAGGACCTGCCCCAGAAAGTCCGCGGGTGCCGTAGCCATCACCTCCGTTAAAATTTGCCGGGCTTCTTCAGCATAAGCGAAATTTACGTCTTGATCATCCTCTTCAAGCGCCAAGAGTCCAAAGGCGTAATTCACGCCGATAATAATATCATTCGGCTCGGAGACCCGCGCTTTTTGGAAAAGCGCTTGCCCTTGCGCGATACTGGCCCCGAACCATTTCTCCGCATTTTTATTCCCGGCCTTGCGGGCAATCGCCAAATGCCACGCTCCCAGCAACGCATCGCCGCGCGGGTCCGCCGGAAAATCTGCGCGATAGGCCTGCACGATAGCTTCTGTTTTCTGCGGCAGCTTTTTCATCCACGCCGACACATCTCCCGCCTCGCGGGTCACAAACCCATCGGCGATCGCATATTGCAGCCGCGCATTTTGGTTGGTGGGCTCCAGCTCCAAACCAGCTTTGGCAAGTTTTCGGGCGCGTTTGGCTTGCTTCTTATTCTTCTCCACCTCGCCGATCATAATCTCGGATAGGAGAATTTCCGCAGCCAGAGCATAGCCATCTGCAGTTTCTAAGCCCTGCGCCTGCACATAGGCGGTTTCAAATGAACCGCTATCCATTTCCGCGCGAATCTCCGTCGGCCCAATCGCGAAAGATTGTCCCCCGAAGGTCAGCGAGGCCAAAACGGCCGTAATTATATGTAATCGTCTCATTAGGGGCAGTCTGTCACAAAATGACGCAAACCGTAAAGACCAGAACCCACAATATCACGTTACAGTTTATGAGGCGAAATCACCTTTAAGCGCATTTTCAATCAAACCCGCCGTTTCGTCCGGACCATAAATGGCCACGAAAGAGCCAAAACGCGGGCCTTGGCTTTGGCCGAGGCAGACTTCGTAAATGGCTTTGAACCAATCGCGTAAATTCTCAAAATCATGGTCTTTCCCGACGGAGAATATGAGGGTTTGCAACGCTTCGCCGTCTTGAGCCTCATCCACTGAAACATTGCGGAACCGTTTCACCAAATCCTCCAGAGCCGCGCGTTCCTGAACCGTCGGGTCGCGGTAAGCCTTATTCGGCTT
>CAZSKH010000053.1:0-2549 GCA_964607395.1 uncultured Algimonas sp. | reverse complement strand
TCGCGATAGAGCTGCGTCGCGGAGCGAAACTCATATTCAAATCCAAAACTATCGAGAAAGGCGCGCAAGCGGTCATTCATATGCGCGCCAAAACTCTCATGCGTGCCAAATGGGTCAGGCACATCCGTCAACGGCTTTTGCATATAGGCGGCGAGTTCGTCGGGATTCGGCACAGTGCCGGGAACCTTGCGCATGCCGTCCATATCATCTGAGACGCAAATCAACCGCGTTTCGATCTTACCTTTAGTCAGCGCGATAAAGGCATTGCGAACCATTGTGGTGCGCACGACTTCACCGAAGGTGCCGATGTGCGGCAAACCTGACGGGCCATAGCCTGTTTCGAAAATGACGGGCTTATCCCCCCGGTCAATGCCGCGCTTCTTTTCGATATCCAGACGGCGTAAAATCGCGCGGGCCTGATCGAAGGGCCAAGCTTTGGATGTCATGTAAATGTCAGTGGTCATGCGGGGCGATTAGGCGCGCGGAACGAAGTGGTCAAGCCGCCAAGGCGTAGAAGAGCCTAGGTCCTGATTCTAGCGTTTCCAGGTAAAAGACAGCGCGGCGGCGTCTTCCACATATTTGAACTCTTCAGTGGAGGCTTCGCGGCGCATGTAAGACAAGGACACATCGGCGTCGCCGATCCGGTAGCCCACACCTGCCTGCGCATCCCCGACGATAATCCGGTCCTGCAAATGAAACTGACCCGAAGTAATCCGGCCGACAGAATTTGGTGAATATGTCAAAGCTTCGGCATCTGCGCCGGCGAAGAAATACCAGGTGTTGCTTTCAAATTGAGACCCTTCACGCAGGTCTTCGCCGATCTCGATCACGGCGCCAACGGCTGTTGAGCTGATCTCATCATCGAAGCGCATTGACGCGCGGGGCGTCAAGGACAAATCGAGCCCTTTTTCAGACCGACGCCGAAATGTGTCGGTGAGCCCAAGCTTGAGATTATCAGTGCGGCGATTACAGCTATCGCCGCCGCTCGCACATCCAGGGGAGGTTAAGTCTAATTTATACATCGTGGAGCCGACAGCATCCAAAGGCAAATCAAGCTGCGGACCGGTCTGGGCCGTAAAGTCGGGACTGCCGGGAAGATTGAAGCTCAGACCCTCACTCGGGCTGATGGAGGTGGTCGTTTTCAGCGATTCGGCATTAGAACCTGTTGATTTATCTTGGGCGGAAGCGGAAGATACAAAGCCGAGGCACAGACAAGCCGCCAGGGCCGCGGCGAAGCGCCGTGGCATGCTTAACAGTGATGTTTGCCCCGTGTGCGGCATAGATTTGCGCCAATCCTTTTATCCCACATCATCCGAAGATGAAGGTGGTGCTTAGCAGTTTTACGCGTGTTTGGCCACAAAATTGTGACATTCAAAAGACACTCTTTCAAAATACACGCTTAGAATGTAGTCTGATAAGTTAATATATAGGTAATTTTCATGAACAAATCATGAAAAAAGGCCATCATGGTTAATGACAGCCTCCTTTGGATCATATTTTGGACCCTAAAAATTAATTTTTGGGTATTTTACGCGATTTTGTTCAGGCCTACTGACAGGCGAGGCACTCTTCATAATCGGTTGGGGCGGCTGCCTCCATTGACTTTTCCATCTCAGTTTTTGCCTCAGAACCAGCGAATCCTGCGCGTTGCAGGGATTTAGAGCGGCAATAATAGAGCGATTTCACGCCTTTTTCCCACGCCGTCCAATGGAGCATATGCAGGTCCCACTTATCAATATCACCCGGAAGGAAAATATTGAGGGATTGCGCTTGGCATATCATGGGCGCGCGGTCAGCCGCATGTTCGATGACCCAGCGTTGGTCGATTTCAAAGGCTGTCCGGAATGTCGCTTTCTCATGCTCATCGAGGCAAGACAGATGCTGAACAGAGCCTTCATTCTCGAGAATCGTGGCCCAAATTCCGTCCGTGTTCTTACCTTTGGACTCCAAGAGCGATTCCAAAAGAGCATTTCTGACAGTGAAGGACCCTGACAATGTTTTATGGGTGTAGATATTCGCTGGGATAGGCTCGATACCGGCCGATGTTCCACCGCAAATGATGGAGATCGACGCCGTCGGCGCAACCGCCATCTTGTGAGAGAACCGTTCCATCACGCCCATATCAGCCGCGTCAGGACATGCGCCGCGCTCTTCAGCGAGGACGATTGACGCTTTATCTGCATCACCGCGAATCTTACCGAAGAGACGCATGTTCCAGCTTTTCGCCATCGCGCTTTCAAAAGGAATACCCTTGGCTTGCAACATGGAATGGAAGCCCATCAGGCCGAGACCGACAGAGCGCTCACGCATGGCGGAATATTTTGCATCATCCATGGCTTCCGGCGCGCCTTGAATAAAGCTCTCCAGAACATTGTCGAGGAAGCGCATGATGTCTTCAATGAATCCGGGAACGTCTTTCCACTGATCATAGGTTTGCGCATTCACGGATGACAAGCAGCATACGGCTGTGCGTTGACGATCATATTTGTCGCGGCCCGTTGCGAGCATAATTTCCGCGCAGAGATTGGATTGCTGCACTTTCAAACCGG
>CAZSKH010000052.1:0-12016 GCA_964607395.1 uncultured Algimonas sp. | reverse complement strand
CTTAAAGTGGCCGCACACTGATTACTCCATGTCATCGGTAATGGGGGAGTGCCAACTTTCAAAACCTTCCTTAAAGAGCGATTGAGCGCGGCCTTAGCGAAACTCTTTGCTCACACTTATGTGAACATGTGTTGTTTCGTTAAATGTAATCCACGCGAATAGGAGCGCCTTAGCAGACAGCGTATTGTCGACGTGTTGGGAGAGACGAAATTGGCTTTTTTAGACCCCCAGGCACGTAAGAACCCTCAGAAAAGACCTTCTAGAATTTTTAAAGTAATTTCTGGTGGCCAACTCAATAAGGAAGTAAACCTGCGAAGTATGGAGCTGTCTTTAGTTCATAGAATTGCCGCTGGTGATCAGGCGGCTATGAAGCAAGTTTATGAACTTCATTCTGGTCCTTTGTTTCATTTTGTAAAAAATTGGTTGGCCGACCCGCATGAAGCATCCGATATAGTTCACGAGACCATGCTGGAAGTCTGGAGGCGTGCTGACCGCTTTCAAGGAAAGTCTTCATTGAAATCTTGGATTTTCTCTATCGCCCGGAACAAATCCATCGATAAAAATCGTAAGTCGTCTCGAGTGTCTTACACGGATGAGGTGCCTGAAATTACGGATGATGTTCCAAACCCAGTTGAGGTTTTAGAGGCTTCAGAGGACGCACTCAGAATCAAAGCTTGTGTCGCGCAACTGAGCGAAGCACATCAAAGAATGATACACTTAGCTTTTTATGAAGATCTATCTTACAAAGAAATCTCTGAAATTGAAGGGTGTCCTATAGGCACCGTGAAAACTCGTATTTTGCACGCAAAGAAGCAGTTGATGCGTGATTTGTCGCAAATGAAATAACTGCTGTGTTTTTAATTGAATTTATTTTGAACCAAGAGCGACACTGAAACGACAGATAGGACGTAAGTATATTTTTTGAGTGACGTGACGTTAGGTGTCTGAATTATGACAAGTTTTGAAGACAGGATTTCCTTGATGGTACCCGCTTATCTACGCGGTGATTTATCAGCGGCCGAAAATCGAGAAATTGAAGCGGCTGCGGCCAACAATCCGTCTGTAGCGGCAGATATTGAGTTTCAACGAAACCTTAAGTCATCACTTGGCTCGGATGGAGACTTTTTTGAATCGGGTGAATTGGGCTGGGCGCGACTGTCTAAAGCCATAAAACAGGAAGGCGTTGTGTCGCAGCCAGTCACTCAAAAGCCCCAATTTTGGAAATATGCGGCGGCTGTTTTGGCTGTAGCGGCTATTGGTCAAGCTGGTGTGTTGGGGTCAATTGCCTCTAAAGATGGCGATGTCGCGCAATATAAAACTGTTTCAGAAAATGCAAATCCGAATTTTGCTACAGCTAAACTGGGCTTTGCGCCCGATGTAACGGCTAAGCGGTTGACGGAAACCTTGCTGTCTCTTAATGGCTCTATTGTTGCGGGGCCAAGCTCTCTTGGTCTCTATGAGGTTCAATTCAAATCCAAATCAGCGTGTACAGCGGCGCTTGAAACTCTTCAATCACATCAAAGCATGATTGAGACTATCTCTGCCTGTGAGTGACGTTTTATTATTATGCAAAAAATAGGGCGGTATTTAATTATAGGATTAGCCTTGCTGGGGGGGCATATTGGGACGCCTTCTTTTGCGCAAGACGAAACGCCCCCCTCTGTCGCGCCAAGGTTTTCAGGTGACATCCGTTTACGCTATCATAGTCTAGAGCGCGATGATTTTATTGAAGATGCTCAGGCGCTGACCTTAAGGTTTCGGGGCGCTCTAGAGGCTGATATATTTGAAAAAACATCAGCTCTTATTGAAGTTGAAGGGGCCTACGCTCTCATCAATGAATTCGATGATGGAACAGGCGCACGACCATCGTTCCCCTTTGTCCCTGAACCAGAAGGTATCGCGTTAAACCGCTTGCAAATCATAAGTGAAATTATACCTGAAACACGCATCACAGCGGGGCGACAAAAATTAGCCTTGGATGATTGGCGTTTCATTGGCGCATTTCCTTTTCGTCAAAACGACCAAACAGTTGAGGCATTAAGGCTTGAAACGACGGCAATCGGTCCAGGAATTTTAGATGTCGGTTATTTTAACAAAGTTCACAGGCCGCTCGGACCTGACAATGTTAGAGGGAAATTTGAGGGTGATTCGTTTTTCTTGAACTATAATCTTGCAACGGCGATTGGACGTGTGTCTGTTTTTCGCTATGCGACTGAATTAGCAACGGGGCCACCCGGCCCTCTGCGCAATGTAGAATCTTCTCAAACGACAGGTATACGTGTGATTGGTCGACGTGATGGTGACCCACTCAGCATCGTTTGGGAGGCATCATATGCAAAGCAAAGCGACTATGCCGATAACCCTAATGACTTTTCTGCGGACTATGCTTTGGCTGAATTGTCGCTAAAGCCTGATTATTTTACTATAAAACTAAGAGCTGAAAAGCTTGGGAGCGATAATGGTGTTGGTTTGCAGACACCTCTGGCCTCACTGCATAGGTTCCAAGGGTTTGCAGACCAATTTTTACAAACCCCGCCAGATGGCGTGAGGGATTACTCAATTTTTGCTCAGTATGATTTTGGCTCCGTTGGCCCATTGAGTGATGTGAAATCCTTTGTAAGGCATCATTGGTTTGAAGCAGATACGGATGGTCGAGATTATGGTCGTGAGCTGAACCTCTCATTAAGGGGGAAGATCAATAAAGTGGGATTGGCTTTGGAATATGCCGATTATAGGGCTGAAACTTTTTCAAGCGATAATCAGTCTCTGTTTCTAACCGCAGAATTTTCATTTTAAATTGAACTTTTTTACGCCTTTAGACGACCTAGACATATAACTGGATTATAAAATGTACCGAAAATTCAAACTCTCTTTATTAATGATGACTGTCTTTGTGGCAGGGTGTGAAACTTACAATCTCGAACGTCCGCGAGAGAGCTTAGCTGCGCAAAAACAAACGGACCTTATTAATCGTTCAGAAGTGATTGCCGTTGTGAACTCTGCGGATGTTGCCGCTGATCTGGAACAGCAGGCGGCGCGCTGGGGATATGACCTTATACGTAAAGAGGTTTTAGCGGGATTGGACCTGTATCTCCTAACCTTCGACTGTCCGCCAAGTATAGACCCGCATGTTGCCAGTGTTGAACTGGAACGCTTGCAGCCTTTATCCACAGTGGAGGCCAATCATAAATATGTTTTACAGTCCGCAATGAGTGATGTGCCTTTGCTGAACAGTATTTCACCACGAAAATACGCTAACTCATTGATTGAATGGCCTGCTGAAGGGTGTGAAGCGCTTTACAATATTGGAATTATTGATGGTGGCGTGGATACTTCAAGCTTAGTGGTGAGCAATTCAGCTGCTATTGAATCGCGTGCATTTATTTCAGGAAAAAAAGCTATTGAGGCTCAACGTCATGGGACGGCGATTGCCGAAATTCTGGTCGGGAACGGCCGATTAAAAAATGCAAAGTTGTTCAATGCGTCCGTTGTCAGCGAAGATAATGACGGTGTTCAGTTTTCAGGTGTTGAGCCAATGTTGAAAGCGCTGGACTGGATGGTCAGTTCTGATGTGCGTGTTGTGAACATCAGCTTAGCAGGTCCTTATAACCGTACCTTAGACCGCGGTATTCAACGCGCCGCCGACAAAGGCATTATTATTGTTGCCGCTGTTGGGAATGATGGGGCGCAATCTTCACCGCTCTATCCTGCTGCATTAAAGGATGTGATTGCTGCAACAGCTGTGGATAGCAACGCGGATATATATAACAAAGCCGTGCATGGTCGGCATGTCGATGTTTCCGCGCCTGGCGTTGAGGTCTTTGTGGGAGACCCGAATACAGGACGTTATGTTTCAGGCACATCTATAGCGGCCCCTTTTGTAGCTGCTAAGATTGCGTCTGACCCTCGCTATGTTCACGCGAAATCTACTAGCGATGTCAAAAATATTTTATCACAAGGTGCAATAGATTTGGGTGTTGCCGGGCCCGATGATGTTTTCGGAGTTGGGTTGATGCAAGCTGATAAAGGATGTCATCAGTAGTCCTAAGTATCAGATTTAAAACTGTTTGGCTCAGCTTTGCTGAGCTTTTTTTAGCTTAACCCCTGACGATTTGTGCGATGTCCTGATGCTTGATGGGGGCCTCACCTCTCGCTCACGGATGATGACAGATTCGTTATCATAGAAATTGAACTTTTAATCTCTCTCAACCGACTGACCTTTGTAACCAATGCGATATCCGTTCCTAGTCATCAGTCTGTGATGGGTCTCGTTTTGAAATTTAAAGTCGTCATAACAAGAGAGATCATCATGACAAAATTAGCCCAACCTTCATCATCAATCCGCAAGCTCGCGTCAGCGTCTTCCACGGCTATCGCAATCATGCTTGCAACTGCGGGGTCATCATTCGCCCAAACAGTTACAAGTACTATGGACGGTGAAACTATCACGCTCGGCATGCCCGTTTCTGTTAACGGCGCTCCGGCTGTTGTCGTTGCGAATGATGATGTTGTTCTGAATAACAACACAATTCTTAGCACAACCGGCACCACCCAAACCGTCCAAATTAATGCGGACACAACCGGGGCAGCCGTTAATAATACTGCTGGCAACGTTATAGAAGGGGCTTCCCGCGCTGTTAATATTGATGGCGATAACGCGACAATCACAAACAATGGGATTATTCGCGGCACAGGCAACCAGCGTAATGGCACTATTTATGCAAATGCATCCGCACAAGGTTTTGCTATTGAAAATTCAGCGACCGGAACAATTGATGCGGGCATGGGTAATGACGGAGCTGGCGTTGCACTTGAAATCGGTAACATGGGTAACCCTGTTGACGGATCGATTACAAATGCAGGCCTAATTCAAGGTCGTGGTCAAGCATCTGCCATGGGCGGAACAGCTGGCGACGGCATCCGTCTCTTTGGCCCGGGTGTTCTCCCCGCCTATGTATTTAATGGCGACATTACAAATTCAGGCACAATTGCATCAGAAAGCACTATTGGAACAGTCGCAGGTGTTCGCTTTGCTAACCGCATTGGCTTCCAGGGGACTTTAGAAAATACGTCAACGGGCGTTATCTCCGGTGCTCAAAATGGCCTTTACTTTGGCGATGCAGACCACACTGGCAGCGAAGTTATAAACGACGGAATAATTTCTTCTGATAGCCGCGCCCTAAATATTGACGGTGAAGGCCTCGAAATTTTGAACCGTGGTCAAATTATCGGAACAGGTAATCAGCGTAACGGTACAGTCTACGCGGATAGTACAGCGCAAAATTTCGTACTAAATAATGAAGGCACAATTGATGCAGGCATGGGAAATGAAGGTGCAGCTTTCTCCGTGGAGCTCGACGCAGCTGGAAATGAGTTTACACTTAACAATACGAGTTCCGGCGTAATCCAAGGCCGTGGACAGGCCTCTGCTGGCGCCGCAACGGCTGGCGATGGCATCCGCTTCGAGCGCACTCGTGTTGCTGGAGCCTTGGATGGTTCAACAACCGGTCTCTTTACGGGAGATATAAACAATGCAGGCTTAATCTCATCCGAAAGTGCGCAGGGCACAGCGGCAGGCATACGTTTTGTCAACGGTACATCATTCACAGGTACGCTAACAAACAGCGCCACAGGCGTTATTTCAGGTACGCAAAATGGCCTCTATTTTGGTAATGCAACGCCAGCTGGCGGAGGCGACTTCACTGGTGCTGTCGTAAATAATGCCGGAACAATTAGTTCTGATAGCCGCGCACTTAATATTGATGGCCTTGGTTTAACGGTAAATAATTCCGGCTCCATCTTAGGAACAGGGGCTCAGCGTAACGGTACAGTTTACGCGGATGGAACAGGGACTGACTTTACGGTCAACAACTCTGGCACAATCGACGCGGTTGTGTCCGGTTCAGGCTTTGCGGCTGAAATTCAAACAGCTGGCAACACCTTTGCAATTGATAATTCAGGCACAATCGCGGGCCGTGGACAGGGCAGTGCAGCCACTGGCGCAGCTGGTGATGGTATCCGTATTGGTAATGTTGGCAATGTGGGTCTCGCGACAATCGCGATTGATAACTCAGGCACAATCTCTTCTGATAGCGCCGTCGGTACAACCGCCGGGCTTCGTATCGTAAATGGTATCTCCGCGGCAGGCACGATTGATAACTCCGGGACTATTTCTGGCGTTCAAAACGGTTTGTATCTCGGTAATGACACACCAGCTGGCCCAGCTGATTTCTCTGATCTGGTTGTGACAAACACAGCAACAGGTGTTATCTCTTCTGATAGCCGCGCGGTTAACATCGACGGCACAGGTGTCACGCTTAACAATGCAGGCGAAATCCTCGGTACGGGTGCTCAGCGTAACGGAACTGTCTATTCTGACGGAACAGCGCAAGACTTCACGGTCAACAACTCTGGCACAATCGATGCCGGTGAAGGCCTCAACGGATCAGGTTTCGCGGCTGAAATTGGCCCCGACGGAAATGCATTTGTTTTCGATAACTCCGGCACTATCCAAGGTCGCGGCCAGGGCGTGTTTAGCGATGGCTTCCGCATCGGTAATGGCGGTAATGTTGGTATTGCAACAGTCGCAATCACGAACTCTGGTGTTATCAACTCTGAAAGCACAGGTTCAGGCGCAGTCTCAGGTCTTCGTTTTGTCAACGGTATCAGCTTTGCAGGCACAATTGATAACTCGGGCACAATCTCCGGCGCTCAAAATGGTGTTTACTTCGGTAACCCGGCTGCAGGGCAGGGCGGTGACCATTCCAATGGTGTCTTCAACAACCTAGCTGGCGGCGTCATTTCTTCTGACAGTCGTGCCTTCAACATCGACGGCATAGGCCTGACTGTGAACAACTCCGGGTCAATCCTCGGCACAGGAAATCAGCGTAACGGCACAATTTACGCTGACAGCACGGCGCAAGACTTCACTCTGAACAACACCTCGACAGGCGTCATTGATGCTGGTGAGGGAAATGAAGGTGCAGGCTTCTCTGTTGAATTGTCTTCAGCCGGAAATAATTTTGACATCAATAATGACGGTACAATCCAGGGCCGCGGTCAGGCATCTGCCGGCGCAGCGGGTGCGGGTGACGGCCTTCGTTTCGAACGCACGCGTAATGCAGGCGCTTTGGATGGGTCAACAACAGGTTTGTTCACAGGGAACATTGTCAATACGGGCACCATCGACTCGGAAAGCGCACAGGGCACGGCTGCAGGTATTCGCTTTGTGAACGGCACAAGTTTTAACGGAACGATTGATAACTCCGGTACAATCTCCGGCGTTCAAAACGGCCTTTACTTCGGTAACGCAACTCCGGCAGGTGGCGGTGACTTTACGGGAGCCATTGTCAATAACTCCGGAACGATCTCTTCAGACTCACGCGCTTTAAACATTGATGGGCTTGGCCTGACAGTGAATAATTCAGGGTCAATTCTGGGAACCGGCACGCAGCGCAACGGTACAGTTTACTCTGACGCTACGGCTGACCAATATACTCTCAATAACACCTCAACAGGCGTGATTGATGCGGGCATTGGCAATAGCGGTTCAGGTGTATCTTTGCAGTCCGGTAATGTTGACGGCGAGACTGTTAGCTTCACGCTTAACAATGCCGGCGTTATCCAAGGCCGCGGCACACAGCAGGTTCCTGCAGGACTGCGTATCTTTGCAGGCGCAGCGAATGTGTCTGTTGATGGTGACGTCACGAACTCCGGAACGATTGCCTCTGAAACAGGTGCAGCAATCCTTATTCAAGATGTGGATTTCACAGGCACGATCACGAACAGTGGCACCCTATCAGGATCATCTGTTCTGGATGCCTCAACCGCTCTTGGCGGCGTTACGTTTAACCAGATAGGCGGCGCTTTCGATGCTGATTTTATCGGGTCAGATTTTGACGACGCCTTGACGATTAGCGGCCCGACTTTCGGCTTAAATGCTGATGTCATTGGCGGTGTGGAGACGACGGTAAATGCCGCTTCCACCACAGTCTCAGGTGTTCGCTCAATAGAGGGTAACCTCACCTCTAACGGCAATCTAACTCTCGATCTTGGTAATGATAGCTTGGCTGTTGATGGCAACACAACATTCGGCTCTGATAGCACCGTAACGGTTACAACCAATACGGATGTTAACGACCTTGTTCTGAATTCACCTATCACAGTTATCTCTGAGACAGGCACATTTACGAATAATGGCTTATCTGTGAATGTTATCGATGATGACTTCTTGGTTGATTACAGCGTGACTTTGGACACTGTCACTGTCACCGCCACAGCGGCTGACTTGTCAGGAACATCTAATGACAGCAATGTCTCCGCTGTTGCCTCGGCTATCAGCGCTGCCTTTGCAGCGGGTCAATTATCAGACTCGACAGCAAACTTCTTTAACGCAGCCACATCGGAAGCGGGTTTCGAAGGAAATGTTGTATCTGCTTTGCCAACGCTAAATGAAGGCGTCAGCCGCGAGACATGGGAAACGCATAGCCGCACAGCGAGTTATGTGGCTGACCGTCTCGTAAAAGGAGCACCTGGCGGAGCTTGGGTGCAAGGTTCAACACGTAGTGCTGACCTAGATGCAGAGTCACTCTCTGTCGAAGGCTACGGCGCGGATACAACGGCTGTAACCTTTGGTTATGACCGTGAAGTCAGCGACGTTCTGCGCCTTGGGGCTAGCTTCACATTCGCGAACAGCGACATCGACGAAGATGTCAATGCAGGTGAAACCAATGAGCTAGATACAAACCAAATCGCGGTATATGGCGGCTACGATGCAGGAGACATCCTTGTTTCCGGTCAAGTCGGATATATCTTCGGAGACGGTGAAAGCTCACGTGTATCTGACCTCGGAGTTGTGACAGGCGAATATGACGTGACAGGCTTCACGGCCCAGGCAATCGCATCATATGACCTTGGCGCTCTTAAGCCTGAAGCAGGTCTGCGCTATGGTAGCATTTCTCAGGATGATTTCACCGAAACAGGTGGCCTCAACCTTGACGTTGATGTCGATAGCGTAAACTATCTCGAAGCGGTAATTGGCGCGTCTATCTCACCTGAGCTTGAAAGCGCAGGCAACTGGATTGTTAAGCCGACGCTTCGCGCGAATTATCTTTATGACGTTATTGGCGATGCCCGTAATGTAAACGTAACGCTCGCAGGTGCACCGTCGCAAGCGCTCACCTCCGGAGATGCAAGTGGCTCACGTTTCGAAATCGGCGCAGGTGTTGATTTAGTGAATACATCAGGCCTCTCAATTGGTGTGGCTTATGAAGGTGACTTCGCCTCAGGCTATAGCTCCAATACAGGCCTCGTTCGCGCCCGTATCGGTTTCTAATTGAAAGCCCCAATATGAGTGTATCTCTCTTCACTAATATCTTTTAATTGGAATGAGGCCAGCGCTCTGCGTTGGCCTTTTCCTTTGCGGCTAAGCTACCGCCCAATCCCTCGACTGCGCCCTGTGTCCCAATCGATACCGCCGCCGCTTAATACGCGGCCTCGAATTCGCTTACCCCAAGTCTGCGCGTGAACGTTCTCCCAAGGTACAAGGTAGAAAGCACGCTGCGTCTCAATAATGGTATGCGCCCCGTGCGTTAGCTCAATCTTCTGGCTGACTGTGCCTTCAAGCAACCGCCCAGCTTGCGCGGCAACAAAGAGTTTATCTTTAAGGCCTTCAATCTTCTGCGCCGCATCATTGAAACCTTCCGCCTCCAAGGTTTTCATATAACCCCGTTTGTAGGTCACATAAGTCTTCCCATCGCTTTCACGGCTCACATCGGCGTACCCGCGCTCAACCAACCACTCCTGCCGCTGACGAAAGGCTTCTCTCATCTCTTTCCTGAACACGCTTTGTGGCGAGCTGATTTCCTCAATTTTCCCTTTGCCATAGCTCACCTGTGCGCGGTCCAGCCACGTCGCGCCGGGACTCGCAAGCTGGGCGTCTAAGTCTTGAACGGATAACAGCGTAACGCCCGACGCTCGGCCTTGCTTCAAATCCAGCGCAATGGCCTTGCCCTCGAAGTCTTCTGGCACCTGCCACGCTAAAGTTTTGCCGTCATGGCTGCTGTGCTCAACGGCAGTCACGACGCCCGCCTTCGTTAGATTTGCTAGCCGTAACTCGTGAGAGCGGCGGTGTGCTGCAAGCTGCCGATCACTTGGGTCATGCCCCGGTCTGTATGCGCTCATATCGATCTCGAAAACGCTGACATAGCCCTTGTTCGGTTTTCCCTGATAATCTGTGCCTCCCGCAATGTCGCGGATGGAGCGGTCCACTTTGCGAAGTTTTGGCGGTCCAACCTCCACAATCGAGCCAACCTTGGCGGCTTCACCTGCGCGGGTATCCAGCCCCGTCTCAACGGCTCTTACATAGCCATCGCTTCCGTCGATGATAAAGCGGACCTTAGAGCCGCCCTTTGGGTCAGGCTCCATCCCTTCGTCCTGTCCAAGCGTCTTGCCAATCACGCGGCCTATGACACGCTGGGGCCTACCGCTCTCGCGGCCATCATCTAATCGGATGGGGCGGGAGATGTTCGCCCGCTTCATACCGCCGTGAAGCTCGGCAGTCAGTTAATGCCGTTTGTCGATCTGCCCAAGGGTCTTGAAGGCGTCAGTTTCAATCTTCCAACAGTTTGACTCCACCTGTGTTGCTAAGCCCATAGATTTGAGATGTCTCATACGTCCAATAAGAACATGACGGTTCATCGTAGAGCTTTCCGGAAACGTGCTCGCGGCTGACCCCGCGCGTAGATCGATAACGTTGGTCTTTGGGTTGATACCGCGCGCAATCTCATTGTCGATTGCAGTTACCTTCATAGCGGTCATGTCGCGCTTGATCTCTTGCAGGATTTCACGTTCGGCTTTCCAGCCTAGCTCGCGTGTGATTTCCTCCTCCAG
The DNA here is from genome assembly GCA_964607395.1 of uncultured Algimonas sp. Lineage (GTDB taxonomy): Bacteria > Pseudomonadota > Alphaproteobacteria > Caulobacterales > Maricaulaceae > Litorimonas. Next base: position 1,126 of record CAZSKH010000052.1, on the reverse strand, counting down.
CCGTCCGCGTATGCCGCGCGAGATATACTCGCCCGCAATGTTCAATCCCTTGCCGTCATGGGTAACGCCGCGTGCTATGATATGCGTGTGCGGATGGGCAGTATCGAAATGGTCAACCGCCACCCAATCCAGCCGCGTGCCTAAGTCCTTTTCCATCTGCGCCATGAGTGCCCGCGTCGTCTCTTTTAGATTGGGTGTGCCGTCTCCATTCACACGGGCTAGCTCCGCACCATCCTCTGGTGAAATCATAATCCGAAACTGATGAGGGTCGCCGCGTCCGTCAAAGCTATCCTGCGTGCGTTCGATAAAGTCTTGCCCGTTGACCTCGACATCGTCGTCTGGGCCGTAGAGCTGGCCGTGCGTTGGCGTCAGCTCCGATGAGCCATCTAAACCTTCCACGCGCTCTACGCCTGCGTCTTCGCGCTGTAAGTAAGCCAAGTGCCCACGCGAGACGGAAGCCTTCGCATTGCGCAGCTTTACGACCCGCACTTTCACGATGGCTCGTCGTGCGCGGTAGCGGTCTCCCGTTGCGCGATGAATGCGCCAGCCTTGCTTTGGTCCTATGCCTTTGGCTAGTGCCGCACGGCCTCTACCTCTGGCGTTGAACCGTCCCGTTCTCGGTTTGGCAGGCTTCACACTTGAACGCCGCCCTGTCGCAGCTTTGGTCTTCGCCAGACTCCCGTTCAAAGTGCGATGGAACCCGCGATAGTCTTTCGGGATGTGGACTTCCCAAGACGCGCGGCTTTGTTTGCTCGGTCCGGGCTTAATCCGAAAATCGTTTTCATCTGTCATGAGCGCATAATCGCGCAAAACAGGCCTATTTGTCTCGTCAGTAAAAATAAGAAACGAAAGGCTCCTGCAGGTTTCTACAAGTGAAATGAGTGTAGCCACTTTAGACACACAACACGCGAGTTACCCAAAAAGTGGGTGCACCATTTCCTTATCAAATATAGAGCTTTAGCGTCGAAGTAGCTCCAAAGGAGCGGTTCGCTTTATCTTGCAAAAGATCTTTTCTCTCTTAACCTCTCCCCAAGCTCCAATCCTATCTATTTAATTGCGCTCTCTCAAAACAGTGCCGTCCGACGCGCCTGCTGGAGCCGCCCACACGAGCGGAGGCAGGGGCGTT